>NZ_NHPE01000080.1:0-24251 GCF_002252895.1 Halorubrum sp. Eb13
GTGCCCATCGTCGCCCACGACCCCGGGTTGACGTACGATCGAGGCCCCGACGCCGGGAAGGAGACGACGTCGGATTCGGCTACGAGACGGAACTCGGGGTCGTCGCCGACGCGGACGCGTTCCTTCGTGCGCTCGACGATCGTCTCGACCAGGGCCGGGAGGCGGACCTCTCGCCGCCGGTCTCGTCGTCGCCGGCCTCGTCGTCGCCGGCGGCGGACGGGGCCGAACTCGACGGCGCCGAGCGGGCCGGTGCGGTCAGGTCGGCCGACGAGGAGCGGTTCGCGACGCTCGCCGACGGGCGGGCCCCCGACGACCCGCTCCGGTCCGTCGAAGTCCTCCGGGAGGTCCGGGAGGCGCTCCCGGACGAGACCGTCGTCACGGCGGACGCGGGCGGGTTCCGGCTCTGGACGCTCGTCTCCTTCCCGGCGTCGGGGCCTCGATCGTACGTCAACCCGGGGTCGTGGGCGACGATGGGCACCGGGCTCCCGTCGGCGATCGGCGCGAGGCTCGCCAACCCCGACCGCGACGCCGTCGCGCTCACCGGGGACGGCGGACTCATGATGTGCGTTCACGAGCTACACACGCTCGCCGCCGAGGACCTCGACGTGACGGTGGTCGCGCTCAACAACGACGACTACGCGATCATCAGCGAGGAGGCGTCGCGCTCGTACGACTTTCCCGAAAGCGCCTACGGGTGGGCGGACGCGGGCCTCGACCTGGTCGCCGTCGCGTCCGGGATGGGCGTCCCCGCGGAGCGGGTGACCGACCTCGACGCGGTCGGGGACGCGGTCGACGCGGCCCGGCGCCGCGACGGCCCCGCGCTGGTCGAGGTCGTGACTGACGCGGCGGAGCCGCAGGCGAGCGAGTGGATGACGCGGGACCGCCCCGTCGACGAGGAGCGATAGCCGAAGGGACGCGAACGGCCGCCAGTCCCGTCGATGGTCCCCGTCAGAACGTTTCACGCCTCGCGTTTCGGGTATCTGAAGCGAGACATAAACGGGCGGGGCGGCGACGGTCAGCATGCGCAATCCGTGGGTCCACGACGACGTGCCGGAGGCGGCCGGCTCCGGGTACGGCGGGCGAGTGCGACTGCTCGGGGCGGTCGTCTGGGGGGCGTTCCTGTGCGGCGTCGGCGGGACCGCGCTCCTCGTCGGGACCGGGACGGTCGAACCGGCGCTCGCGGCGTCGCTGCGGTCGGCCGTCACCTACGTTCTCGCCGGGGCGGCGTCGGTGCTCCTGTTGCCCCTCGTCTTGCGGCTTCTCGCCGTCTCGCGGCTGCTCGCTGCGGTCGCCTTCCTCGCCGGCGCGTGGCTGGTCAGGGGGTTCGTCTGGAGCCGCGAGTCCGAGCGTATCCTCGGGACCCTCCCGGGCGAGGGAGGTCTCGGCCCGGGCGCGGAGTCGTTCGGTGGTCTGTTCGAACTGGCGGAGACGCTCTTCGCGCTCCTCTGAACCGCCCGCGCCCCGGACCGCCGGCGATCGCGACCGCGTGAGCCGGAACGTGAGCCTTAACAACATTCGTTGTGAATTCGGCGTATGACTCACGCGAACGACGTCGCCGTCGGCATCGTCGGCCTCGGCGGGATCGGGAAGCACCACGCGACGAAGCTGACGGAGCGCGGCGCGAACCTCGTCGGCGGCATGGACATCGACGCCGACGCCCGGCGGCGGTTCCACGAGGAGTTCGACGTCCACGCGTACGAGAGCGAGACGGACCTGTACGAGGACTGCGACGCCGTCCTGATCACGACGCCGAACCGCTTCCACGAGGAGTACGCCGTCTCGGCGCTGAAGGCCGGCCTCGACGTGCTCTTGGAGAAGCCGCTCGCACACACGGTCGAGAGCGCCGAGCGCATCGCCGCGGCCGCCCGCGACGCCGAGGGGTTCTGCATGGTCGGGTTCAACAACCGGTTCGCGGAGCCCGTCCAGGTGATCAAAGGCTACCAGGACGAGGGGCGGTTCGGCGAGACGACCCACGTCGAGGCGAACTACGTCCGCCGCCGGGGAGTCCCCGGCCGCGGCTCGTGGTTCACGTCGGGCGACGTCGCCGGGGGCGGCGCGCTCATCGACATCGGCGTCCACGCCGTCGACCTGGCGCTGTACTTCCTCGACCACCCGGAGATCGTCGAGGTGTCGGGCGAGACGCGCTCCGAGTTCGGGAGCCGCGACGACTACGCGTTCGTCCACATGTGGGGCGACGACAACGGCGCCGAGGGGTTCGACGTCGAGGACTCGGCGTCGGCGTTCATCCGCGATGCCGACGGCAACACGGTGTCGCTGGAGGTCGCGTGGGCGACGAACCGACCGACGAACGATGAGTTCGTGATCCGCGGGACGGAGGCGGGCGCGACGTTCGACCGCGGCAGCGACGAGCTCACGATCCACGAGGCGCGCTCCTTCGACGGCGACAGCCACCACTTCTCCGACACCGAGGTCGAGACCCGCGAGGGCGACAGCCACGGGGCCGAGCAGGCGGCGTTCCTCGAAGCGGTCGCCGCGGGCGAGGCGCCCGCGATCAACACGATCGACGAGGCGCTCTCCGTCCAGCGCGTCATCGACGCCATCTACCGATCCTCGGAGCGCGGCGAGGCCGTCCGGCTGGACTGAGGCCGGCCCGGTCCCGCCCTCGGCCCGAGTCCCCGCCGTCTCCGGCTCCCGCTATCCGAACCTATTCGGTCCTCCGGTTCCTCCTCGGAAGCAATCCGTGACACGCGACGCCGGCCCGACCCCGCCCTCCGAACGCATCGTCAGCCTCGACGCGCTCAGAGGGTTCGCCCTGCTCGGAATCCTGCTCATCAACGTCTGGGTGTTCGCGATGCCGGAGGCGTCGCTGTTGAACCCCACCGTGTACGCCGATTCCACCGTCTACGGCGACTTCACAGGCGCGAACTACTGGGCGTGGTTCGCCGGCCACGTGTTCGCGCAGTCGAAGCTCATCACGCTGTTCTCGGCGCTGTTCGGCGCCGGGGTCCTGCTGTTCGTCGGGAGCAAAGAGGAGAAGGGACAGGACGCGGTCCGGCTCCACTACCGGCGGACCGCGGTGCTCATCGCGGTCGGACTCGCGCACGCGTACCTGCTGTGGTACGGCGACATCCTCGTCGCCTACGGCTTCACCGGGCTGTTCCTGATCACGGTCCGCGACATGGACGCGAAACGGCTGGCGGCGCTCGGCGGGCTCTTCCTGCTGTTCGTTCCCGTCACGGAGCTGTTCGCCGCGGTCAGCATCGGCGGCGACGCGATCGCGTCTCAGTGGGCGCCGAGCGAGGCCGCCCTGCGCCAGGAGGTGGCGACCTACCGGAGCGGCTGGCTCGAACAGATGGACCACCGCGTCTCCGCCTCCTTCCAGCGACAGACGTCCGGCTTCATCGGGTCCAGCTTCTGGCGCGTCGGCGGCGTGATGCTGCTCGGAATGGCGCTGTACCGCTGGGGCGTGCTCACCGGCGAGCGCTCGGCGCGGTTTTATAAGCGGCTCGTCGCCGGCGGGGTCGTCGGCGTCGCGGTCGTCGTCGCCGGCGTCGCCTACATCGAGGCGAACGACTGGAGCGCGGGCGCGGCGCTGTACTGGCGTCAGTTCAACTACTGGGGGAGCCTCCTCGTCGCCGGGGGGTACGTCGGGCTCGTCATGCTGTACGCGAAGCGGCGGCCCGACGGTCCGGTGACGAGGACCTTCGCCGCGGTCGGCCGGACCGCGTTCACCAACTACCTCCTCCAGACAGTGCTCGCGACCTCGATCTTCTACGGCCACGGCCTCGGCCTGTTCGGCTCCGTGAACCGCGTCGAACAGTACGGGATCGTCCTCGCCATCTGGGTCGTGCAGGTGGTGCTGTCGGTGGCGTGGCTCAACTACTACCGATACGGCCCCGTGGAGTGGGTCTGGCGGACGCTGACGTACGGGGAGCGGCAGCCGCTGAAGAATCCGAACTAATCGAATTTCGCTGGCCGTCTTTTTCTCGGTTCGATCGTAGTCTGTGTATATGTCGTTGCCGTCGTTGGCACGACGAACCCCTCCGACCCTCCGGCGGCTCGCTTATAAATAATCGAACACGCGTCGACGGTGAAGGCAAACAAAGCTCCAGCCGTGAGGCGCGCCCCGCACCGCAACCGCAGCCTCACGCCTCCCCAGCCTCGCCGCTGGCACCCTCCGCTTCGCTTCGGGAGCCAGCGACTCCCTCGCGAGCGCTCTCGCCGGCGGCTACGCCGCCGGCTGTCAGAGGGACCTTCGGTCCCTCGCTCCTCGCGGCCTCCGGCCGCTCAAAAAGCACGCGCCACCGCACGCTTATTAAAATAAGCCGTCAGTCACGACACGTCGACGACTCGGTTCGACAGCGTCCCGACGCCCTCGTAGGTGATCTCGACGCGCTCGCCCGGTTCGACGAGCCCGGGGTTCGCCGGGCTCCCGAAGGCGACGCAGTCGCCGGGCTCGAAGGTGAACCGCTCCGAGAGGTACGAGACGATCTCGTGGGGACCGAACAGCATCAGCTCGGTGTTCGCGTCCTGACGCTGCTCCCCGCCGACCGTCGTCGAGATGTCGAGGCTCGTCGGGTCGACGTCGGTCTCGATCCACGGGCCGAGGGGCGCTGAGCCGTCGAACGCCTTCCGCGCGGTCCGCCCCTGCTGGTCGAGCGCGTCGACGTCGTTCATCACCGTGTAGCCGCGGACGACCTCGGGAACGTCCTCGGGGGCGACATCCCGGCAGCGCTCGTCGATGACGGCGACCAGCTCGCCGGCGTACGTCAGCTCGTCGGTCCACTCGGGGTACGCGATCGACTCGCCGTGCGCGAGCAGGCTCGCCGGCGGTTTGATGAAGAAGTCGGGCTCCTCGGGGCGCTCGTACTCCATCTGATCGAGTGTCTCGACGTAGTTCCGCCCGACGCAGTAGAGCGCGCTCGGGTCGCAGGGCGGGAGGAGCCGCCCGTCGCGACCGACCTCGTAGCGGCCGTCGTCGTCGACGATCGTCCCGTCCTCGTAGCGTCCGGAGACCGGTCCGTCCGGCGTGAGCAGGCGTGCGAGTCGCATGGCGGCACGTCCACGCGGGGGCGTCGAAAAGGCGTCGGTCGCGGTCAGTCGTCGTCGCGGTCGATCGCGGTCAGTCGTCGTCGGTCGCGGTCCCGATCACCACGCCAGACCGGATCTCCAGCGCGGTCTCGTACTCCTCGCGCCGCGTCCGACCCGAGCCCGCCCGCTCGACAGCCGTCTCGTGGGCGCGGGCGACGGCGTCGCGCTCGCGGTCAGTGAGTCCCAGCCGCTCCCCCACGCTCTCCCAGTGGTCGGGCTCCACAAGGAACGTCTCGCGGTCCGGCTCGGTCGCGATGCGCTCGTATCGCCGCCTGTACTCATCGATCCGCGGGCTCAGGTCCGCCTGCACGCGGGCGAGGAGGGAGGGGAGCCGCTCGGCGGGGACGCTGGCGAGCGCCGCCGTCTTGACCAGCGCGGTCCCGTCGATCGGGTAGTCGCCGTTCGGCGACGTCGACCCCGTCCCGGGTGACTCCTCGTCGCCGGCCATCAGCCTCCGGCCCGCATCGCCTTCTGACGGTACTTCGGGAGGAGCTCGGCCAGCGCGTCCGGGTCGCCGACGAACTCGGCGGTCACTTCGGTGAGTCGAATCGCAGCCGCGGCCGTCACCGTCTCGGCGCTGAGCGCGACGCGCCACCCGTCGCCGTCCACGCGGGTCGCCTCGGCCGGGTCGTCCGTGCCCACGAGCGTCCCGCCGAGGTTGACGAGGTAGTGGGCCGCGAGCCGCCGGGAAATCCCGCGGTACGCGACCGTCTCGCGCTCCCAGCCCTCCTCCGCGGGCGGGGGACCGTCGACGGGCTCGGTCCCGCCGCTCGCCTCGCCGTCGGGGGTCATGCGCCGCCCGCGACCGGCGGGAACACCGAGAGCCGGTCGCCGTCCTCCAACGCCGTCTCCAGCCCGTCGAGGTGAAGCACCTCGCGGCCGTTCTTGAGCACGTTGATCTGGGGCGCGAGGCCGCCGTCGACGACCAGGCGACCGTTCATCCCCTCGTACTCCGCTTCTAGCTCCCGCAACACGTCTCCGACGCTCGACCCGTCGGCGAACTCCGCCTCGACGATTTTCCCGCCGGCGGCCTCGCGAAACGTCGCGAAGAACCGCAGTTCCAGTTCCATATGCGCGTAATCGGTCCGGACCGACATAAAACGGTCCCGAGAAGCGGGGAGGAACCACACCGCTCGTGCGATGTGGTACCATAGCTTTAGGTTCCACCGGTCCGTCCGATCACTTGGAAATGTCAAGCAAGGCGTACGATCACGCGGTCGTCGGCGCCGGGTCGGCGGGCTGCGTGGTCGCGCGGCGGCTAGTTGAGCGGGGGAACGACGTGATTTTACTCGAAGCGGGGGCACCCGACGAGAACCACGAGGAGCGGATCAACACACCGGTCCGCTTTCCGGAGCTGTTCAAGTCCGAGGCCGACTGGGAGTACTACACGGAGCCGCAGCCGGAGATGAACGACCGCCGGCTGTACCATCCCCGCGGGAAGACCCTCGGGGGGTCGAGCTCGCTGAACGCGATGATCTACAACCGGGGCGTTCCCTGGGACTACGACAACTGGGCGTCGATGGGGAACGACGGCTGGAGCCACGACGAGATGCTCGACGCGTTCAAACGGAGCGAGGACTTCGTCGGCAGCGGAGACGAGGAGTTTCACGGGACGGGGGGACCACTGACCGTCGACGACCTGTCCGACCCGCACCCGGCCTCGGAGGCGTTCGTAGACGCGGCCGCGGAGTGCGGCATCGAGCGGAACGCCGACATCAACGGGCGACGGCAGACCGGTGCGGGACTGTACCACGTGACGCAGCGGGACGGGAAGCGGTGCAGCAGCGCCGCGGCGTTCATCAAACCGGTACTGGACCGCGCCGGGCTGACCGTCGAGACCCGCGCACACGTCACCGGTATCCGGTTCGACGACGCGACCCGCGCCGAGGGCGTCGACTACCGACGCGACGGCGAGACGCACGAGGTCGACGTCTCGGAGGAGGTGGTGCTCAGCGCGGGGGCGTACGACACGCCGCAGCTACTGATGTGCTCCGGCGTGGGGCCGGCAGAGCACCTCCGCGACCACGACATCGACGTGGTCGCCGACCGACCGGGCGTCGGCCGGAACCTCCAAGACCACCTGTTCAGCTTCGTCGTGTACGATCGGACCGACGACGAGCCGCCGGCGCCGACGTCGAACATCGGGGAGGGCGCCGGGTACACCTACGTCGACGACGACGAGCCGGCGCCGGACCTCCAGTTCCACTTCTGTCCGACGTACTACATGAACCACGGCTTCGACAACCCCGACGGGCTCGGGTTCTCGATCGGCGCGACGCAAGTGCGGCCCGAGAGCCGGGGGCGGGTCGAGCTCGCCTCCGCCGATCCCACCGATGACCCCGTCGTCGATCCGCGGTACCTCTCGGCCGAGCCGGACCTCGAGGTCCTCCGCGAGGGCGTCAAGCGGGCCCGTGAGATCGCTCGGGCCGACGCCCTCGACCCGTATCGCGGCGCGGAGGTCTGGCCGGGCGAGGACGTCGAGACAGACGCGGAGATCGAGGAACACGTGCGCGAGACCGCTCACACGGTGTACCACCCGGTCGGGACGTGTCGGATGGGGAACGATGAGTCGGCGGTCGTCGACGATCGGCTCCGTGTGCACGGCGTGGACGGCGTCCGGGTCGCCGACACGTCGGTGATGCCGACGATTCCGAGCGGCAACACCAACGCGCCCGCGATCGCCGTCGGCGAGCGGGCGGCGTCGCTGCTCGAGGCCTGACCGGCCGGTTCGCCCGGCGGGACCGCGTTCGGAAGGGGACTACAGGTCCGAGAGCCGGATCCCGTCCTCGACGAGCCGGAAATTCCGCTCGCGACCCAGCTCGTCGCCGAGCCACTCGTGTTCGTACAGCTGTCCGATCAGTTCCACGTAGAGGTTCCGCCATGCGATGGCGTAGATCGGGGACTGCCCCCACGCGCGCAGTTCCGGGACGAACTCGTGGTACGCGCTCGCCTGCGTCTCCATTCGCTCGACCGCGTCGGCGACGACCTCGGCCGCCTCCCCGGGCTCGGTCCCCTCGATCTCCTCGTTGATCCGCGACTGAATGCCGGCGATGGCGCGACGCATGTCCTGTTCGGCGGTCTCGTCCTCCTCGGGGAGCGACTCGACGACCCCCCGCGGCACGCCGAGCTCTATCTCTGGCATACCGAATCGTCCGGCGGCGACGCTGAAAAAACCCGCTCACCGATCCGCCGCTCGACGGGGGCCTCCACGAGCCACCGACCGGTGAGCGTCCCGACCCGATCACGCGCGGCCGCCGGGTCGGTCGATACCGACTCGTCTCCCCGCTGCGGCCCGTAGGCGCCGAACCCGGCGTGATTGACCCCGTCGAGCTCGATCACCCGGGCGTCGTCGGGCAGGTTCGACCGGCTCTCGCGCTCGCGGTCCGCGTCGATCACCCCGTCGGCGCCCCCGAGCACCGAGAGGACCCGCAGCCCGCTCTCTGAGACGTCGCTGTCGCAGTAGGCGGCGTGGAGGACGAGCCCGTCGAGGTCGACGGCGTTGGCCGCCGCGTACCGACAGGCCATCGCGCCGCCGAGCGAGTGGCCGCCGACGTACCACGACTCGACCGCCGGGAGCGCCGCCCGCGCGTCGTCGGCCCGGTTCGGTCCGAGCACCGCGAGGTTCAGCGGCACGTCGACGATCACGACGGCGACGTCTCGCCCCGCGACCGTCGCCGCGGCGGTCGGGACGTAACTCTCCGGGTTCACGCGCGCGCCGGGATAGTAGGCGAGTCCGACCGTCTCCGCGGTCACCGGCCCGCTCCGAACGACCGTCAGCCCGTCGAGCCGCTCGACGGTGACGGCCGACGAGGACTCGACCGCGTTCACCGCCGCCTCCTCTGGGCCCGCGCCGACCGCGAAGTAGAGCCCGGCACCGGTCGCGAGAACCGCCGCACCCAGCGCGATCACCGCGACGGCGACGGCGACGGTGCGTCGGGAGGGGAGCCGACCCGTGTCGTCTCCCTCGGGGCTCACGGGGTCGGCGCGGCCTTCTGGAGGGCCGTCTCCGCGATGTTGCCGCCGTAGTCGGCCGACCGGAGCACGGAGTCGACGACGAGGCCGAGCAGCTGCGCGCGGGCCGGGTCCAGGTCGCGGAGGAGTTCGTCGATCGCGCGCACCCGCTCGTCGATCGCCCTGACGCCCGTGCGAGCGTCGTTCGCCAGCCGCGTCGCCTCGTCGCTGTCGTCGGCGAACAGCGCGTCCATCGCGGTGTCGATCACCTCGACCGCGTCGCCGTGGAGGTCGTTGACCGCCTCGACGACCTCGTCGGGGAGCGGCTCGTCGATGCTGAGCGTCAGGTGGCCGATCTTCGTCGCGTGGTCGCCGATCCGCTCCAGCTGGCGGGCGCTGGAGTGGTAGTCGAAACACTCCTCGCGCGGGAGGCCGAGCTCTTCGGCCGCCTTCGGCGTGCGAAGCGTCGCGCGGAAGATCCGGGAGACGACGAGCCAGAGCCGATCGAGGTCGTCGTCGCGGCCGATCACGTCGCGGGCGAGGTCGTGGTCGAGATCGGAGAGCGCGGCGAGCGCGTCCTCCAGCATCGACAGCGATATCAGCCGCATCCGGGTGACGGCGTTGTGGATCGACAGCTCCGAGGAGTCGAGCAGGTCTTGGATGACGACCCGTTCGCGCGTCTCCTCTAACACCTCCAGGCCGACGAGGCTCTGGACCGCCTCGCGGATGGCGGAGCGCTGCTCGGTGGAAATCCCGGCGCCCTCCAGTTCGATCACGTCGAACCCGCTGACGTACATCGTCGTCACCGCCCGGGTGAGCGCCTGCCCCGAGAGGTCGGTGACGTCGAGCGTCCCGCGGGTGCGCTCCTCCTCCGACCGCGGCGTGAGGAACAGCGAGTCCCCGTCGGGGAAGAACTCGATCTCGGTGCCGGCCTCCACGCCGTTTTCCGTCGCCCACGTCTTCGGGATCGAGACCGTGTACGTCGAGCCGCCGGTGACCTGCACCTTCCTCGTTTCCATGTATACAGATCGCACACGATATCCCTTAAGTTTATTCAAAATATATACTCCTACCGCGTCTCGGATAGACGACGCAAGTCGCATCTCAGCGGTCATAATTCGGATGGAAGCCGCGAGCAAGCCCTAACTGTCAGTCATAATATAATAATTATATATCCCTATATATTTCGGGTCGCGGGCCGAGCGGGCCGCTCGGCACGTCGACGTTCGAGGGTGAACACCGGGGTTGAGGTTCCGGGACGCAGAATACTGAGTCATGCCAGTCGCGACTGTCGGCGATACGGCGTCCCACGAGGTACAGGTCACGGACGAGGCGATCGACGCGTTCGCCGAGCTCTCCGGCGACGACAACCCGATCCACCTCGACGACGCCTACGCCGCGGAGTCGATGTTCGGCGGGCGCGTGGCCCACGGGATACTGTCTGCGGCGGCGGTCTCCGCGGCGCTCGTGTCGCTCCCGGGCGACATCGTCTACCTCGAACAGGAGCTGTCGTTCGAAGCGCCAGTGCGCCCGGGCGAAACGGTCAGGGCCGCCGTCGAGGTCGTCGAGGACCTCGGCGGCGACCGACTGCGGGTGCGGACGGAGGCGTTCGTGGACGCGCGCGAGGAGCGCGTCCTCGACGGGGAAGCGACGATACTCTCGGTGGCCCACGAGGACGACTGACCGCGCGGACCGACGCCCCGACGCACAGCGGGCCCGCTACCCGTGCCAGCGGAGCACCGTCGCCGCCCACGTGTACCCGGTGCCCGCGGCGAGGAAGCAGACGAGGTCGCCGTCTGCGAGCCGACCGTCGGCCAGCCCCTCCTCGACGGCGAGCGCCTGATCGACGCTCTGGACGTGGCCGTACTCGTCGAGGTAGTAGCCGTCCCGCTCGGGGTCGAGCCCGAGCTCCTCCAGCACCAGGTCGTGGAAGGACCGCTTCATGTGCGTGAGCGCGACGAAGTCGAGGTCGGTCCGCTCGAACCCCGACCGCGACAGCGCCTCGTCGGCGACGGAGCGGAACGCCGGCAGCGAGACCGGGCCCAGTCGCTCCTTCATCCCGTCGGGGTCGGGGACCTGCAGCGCGTGGAGCCCCTCGCGCACCGTCGCCTCGCTCGGCGGGCGCTTCGACCCGCCAGCGGGCATCACGACGTCGTCGGCGAAGGAGCCGTCCGTCTCGGCCGCGCTCTCGTGGACCGTCGCGCGGGCGCGGTCGCCGGGGTCGGCCTCGACGACGAACGCGCTCGCGCCGCTCCCGAAGTTGAACATGAACGACGCGTCCTCGTCCTCGTAGTCGACGAGGTCCTCCTCCCGGCTCGCCGAGACGAGCAGCGCGGTGTCGGTCTCCTCGACCGTGAGCTGAGCGGCCGCCTGCCGGAGCGCTATCGGGGCGCCGGCACAGAGCGTGTAGCTCTCGGTGGCGTAGGCGTTCTCGGCGCCCAACGCCTCGGCTATCGCGGCCGCGGCCGACCACACCACGTGGTCTTTGAACTCCGAGCCGTGGTAGAGGAGGAGGTCGACCGCGGTCGGGTCGACGTCGGCGTCCGCGAGCGCCTCGCGGGCCGCCTGCTCGGCCATGTCCGTCGCGTGGTCCCCGTCTCGCGGGCAGACGTGCTTCTCGGTCACGCCCATCTTCTCGACGACGACCTCCTCGGGGATCCCGCTGATCGCGGCGATCTCCGCGCCGGTGATCGTGTCTGGCGGCACGTATGTCCCGAGGCCGGTGATTCCGACCGTCATCGGCGGTACCTCCGTATCCGCTCCGGCAGGCGCTTGCCGACGGTCCCCCCGAGCCGGTCGCGCACCGTGCCGAGGATCCCGTTGGGGACGAACAGCACGAAGAGCACGAAAACGATCCCGAGGTACAGCGGCGCTCGTCCGGCCAGAGCGGTGTTGACGAACAGCTCGACGCTGAGCCCGAAGACGTCGGTCTCGAGGACGGTCGCCGGGACCCCTTCACGGATGTAGGTCGCGAGACCGCCGCTCTCGGTCGAGAGCACGTCCTCCAGCCACTGGTGGAACGCCGTGCCGAACAGCGGTCCCGCCAGCGTGCCGAACCCGCCGATGATCGTCGTGATCAGCGCGTCGGCGGTGACGAGGAAGAAGTAGGAGTTGTCCGGCGACACCGACCGGGCGTACGCGGCGAAGATCCCGCCGGCGACCGCCCCGAAGAAGCCGCTGATCGCGAACGCGGCCAGTTTGAACCGGTAGGTCGGATAGCCGACGGCGCGGGCGCGCTCCTCGTTCTCGCGGATGGCGACCATCACCCGCCCGAACGGCGAGTGGAGGATCCGCTGCATCGCGAAGTACGAGGCTAAGACGACGGCGCCCAGCGCGTAGTAGGAGACCACCGTCGCGGAGACGTCGATCCCCAGGCCGAGTAGATTCTCGACGCTGGTGCCGGTGAGCCGTCCGACCCGGAGGCTCAGCGCGTCGACGTACGGGACGCCGATCGCGAGCCCGTCGCCCCCGATCGTCGCCCCCTCTTGGGGGTTCGTGGAGACGTACCCCCACGAGCGGATCAGCTCGTAGATCACCTGCGCGAACCCGAGCGTGATCATCGCGAAGTACACCCCCGTGAGCCGGAACGAGACCGAGCCGATGACCAGCGCCAGCAGCGCCGCGAGCAGCGCGCCGAGCAGCAGCGTGATCATGAACGGCGTCCCGCCCGGGATCCCGGGGATCTGCCCGTTTGCCGCGAGCACGACGAAGTACGCCCCGGTGCCGTAGAACGCGGCGTGGCCGAACGAGAGGTAGCCCGTGTAGCCGCTGACGAAGTCGAAGCTCATCGCGAACAGCCCCATGTACAACACGGCGATCATGAACGTGATCCCCGGGAGGAACGCCGCCGTCTCGGCCGCCAGCGGCGACGACTCCAGCGCGCCGTTGACCGGCGGGTACAGGAAGAAGACGAGGACGACGGCGGCGTGGACCGCGTGGTCCCGGGCGTAGTCGGCGAGGGTCACGGCGCGGTCGACATCGCTGACTTCCGCGTCGTCGTGCCCGGCGTCGGCCCCCGCGTCGTCGGCGGAGGAGTCGGGGTCGCTAATGGCCGCCCACCTCCTCGACGCCGTAGAGGCCCTGCGGCCTGACGATCAGCATGCCGACTAACAGCAAGAAGATCGTCACCTCGGAGAGGCCGGAGAAGGTGACGACGCCGGTCGTGAACAGCCACGTCGTCACCGAGTCCGCGATGCCCACGATCCCCGCGGCGACGACGGTGCCGCGGAAGCTCCCGAGCCCGCCGATGATCACGACGACGAACGCGTACAGGAGCACGTCGATGCTCAGCAGGACGCTCGGCCCCCAGATCGGGTCCCACATCAGCAGGACCCCGCCGACCGCGGCGAGGCCCGTCCCGACGCCGAAGACGACGGTGAACGCCCGGCGGACGTCGATCCCGAGCGCCTGCACCATCTCGGTGTCCTCGCTCCCGGCCCGGATGTATAATCCGTACAGCGTCCGGGTGAGGAACAACCAGACGGCGACGAGGACGACGCCGCCGATCAGCACCTCGAACAGGTAGAGCCGCCGCACTGCGATCCCGAGGAAGTCGGTCCGTCCCAGCAGCACGTCCGGCGCGGTACCCATCGGCGCCTGCCACTGCGGGTCCGGCTGGATGCCCCGCAGCGTCAACACGATCCGCGCGACCTCCTCGATGATCAGCGAGACGCCGAACGTCAGCAGGATCTGGTAGGTCGGCGTGCGGTCGTAGATCGGTCGGATCAGCTTCAGCTCGATGAGACTGCCCGCCGCGGTGGTGACGGCGAAGACGATCGCCATCGCGGCGAAGAAGACGCCGATCGTCGCGAGCGTCCCCGTCCCGGAGCCGACGACCAGAACGAGCACGAGCCCGCCGAGGTACGCGCCGACCATCGTGACGGCGCCGTGGGCGAAGTTGAGCACGCCCATCAGCCCGAACACGAGTGTGAGCCCCACCGCGATGGTGAAGTAGACGGCGGCCTTGCCGAGCCCCTCGACGAGGACGCGGACCGCGGTCCGGAGCCCGTCGGCGGCGCCGCCCGTCGCGAGCAGCGGGGCCGGGTCCGCGACGCCGAGGGAGAGCGCGGTCGCGCTCATGCGGTGAGGTACCTCCGGATGCGCTCGTCCTCGCTCGTGACGCCGTCGGTGTCGCCCTCCTCGACGACGACGCCGTGGTCGACGAGGTAAAACCGGTCGGCCAGGTCCATCGCGAGCCGGAAGTTCTGCTCGACGAGTACCATCGTCGTGTCCGCGGAGGCCGCGCGGAGCGCCTCGACGACGTCGCTCACGATCTGCGGCGCGAGCCCCTCGCTGGGCTCGTCGACGAGCAGCAGGTCGTTGTCGCCGAGCATCCCGCGGGCGATCGCGAGCATCTGCTGTTGGCCGCCGCTGAGGTCGCCGGCCTCCTTGTCGGCGAACCGCTCAAGGGCCGGGAAGAGGTCGTACGCCTCCCCGATCCGGGCGTCCGGGTCGGCGGCGGCGTGGGCGGCGACGCGGAGGTTCTCCGCGACGGTCAGGTGCGCGAACACCCGCCGGTCCTCCGGCACCCACCCCATTCCGCCGCCGGCGATCTCGTGGGGCTCGCGGCCGGTGACGTCCTCGCCTTTGAATCGGACCGTCCCGCGCCGCGGCGGCGTCAGCCCGAGCGCGGTCCGTAGCGTCGTCGTCTTGCCGACCCCGTTGCGACCGACGAGCGCGACGATCTCGTCGTCTTCGACGGTCAGGTCGAGCCCCTGCAGGATGTGGCTCTCGCCGTAGTACGTGTGGACGCCCTCGAACTCCAACACGCTCACCGGCCGCCACCTCCGCGGTTCGGCGTTCGCCCAGACGCTCGGCCCCGTTCGGCCGGCGGGGCTCGCCCTGTCGGCCGGTCGACGCGACGACCGCCGTCGGTCGCCGCCGCGGAGCCGTCACCGTCGGTCCCGCCGCTCTGCTCCTCGCCTGTGGCGTCGCCCTCGCGGCCGTAGCCGCCGAGATACGCCTCCCTGACGGCCGGGTCGTTCCGGACCGACTCGGGCGGGCCGTCGGCGATGAGCTCGCCGCGGTGGAGCACCGCGATGCGGTCGGAGATACCCATCACCACGTCCATGTTGTGTTCGATCAGCATCACGGAGTGGTCGGCGGCGACGTCCTCGATCAGCGCGACCACGTCGTCGACCCCCTCGCTGGAGACCCCGGCGGTCGGCTCGTCGAGCAGGAGCAGGTCCGGGTCGCCGGCGAGCGCGACGCCGACCTCCAGGCTCCGTTTCTCGCCGTGACTGAGGTTCTCCGCGACGGCGTCGGCCGCTCCATCGAGTCCGATCCGGTCGAGGATTTGGTGGGCCTCCTCGTAATGCGCGTCGAACGACCGAACGTTGCGCCAGAGCTTCCAGGCGTCGCCGCCCCGCGCCGCCTGCGCCGCGATCCGGACGTTTTCCAGCACCGTGAGCGTCGGGAAGAGGTTCGTGATCTGGTACGACCGGTGGATCCCGGCCAGCGCCGTCTCGTGAGGCGAGGCGTCCGTTATGTCGCGGGTGCCGACCCCGCCGTCTCCGCCCTCGCCGGCCTGGCCGGCCTGGCCGCCCTCGCCGGCTCCCGCGCCCGGTGCGAACCGGATCGCGCCGTCGGACGGCTCCAACACTCCAGTGAGGAGGTTGAAGAACGTCGTCTTTCCGGCGCCGTTCGGGCCGATGAGCGAGCAGAGCTCGCCGGACTCCAGCGCGAAGTCGACCCCGTCGACCGCCGTGATCCCGCCGAACCGCTTCGTCAGCCCGTCGGTTTCGAGCAGCATCACAGCGAGCAGCTGGCGTCCTCCTCGGGGACCATGACGTCCTCGGCGTCGAGCCGTTCGAGCGGCTCGCCGGGCATGATGGGCGCGTCCCACGTCTCGGCGAACTCGTCGCTCGTGGGGACCGGCCAGGCGACGGTCATCTGGGAGGCGCCCTGGTTGTTGTGGCCCTGGAAGGTGTAGCCGTCGGCGCCCTTCGGCGTGTCGGCGACGGTCATCCCGCGCAGCGCCTCCGCGACGTCGGCGCCGTCCGTCGACCCGGACTCCGTGACGGCCTGCGAGAGGGCGGAGGCGGCGGTGAACGTCCCCGAGCTGAACAGGTCGGGGACGATGTCGTACGCGTCGATGTGCATCTGTCGGAACTCCTCGTTGATCGGGTTCTCGTACTGGTTCCAGTGGTACCGGCTGGTGAACGGACCGAGCCCGGCGTCCTTGATGTCCTGCTCGGTGAAGCCCTCGCCGAGCGCCGACTCGATCGTGCCGCCGATGAGCTGGGTCGTCAGCAGCGCCGCGAACCCGCCGAACACCTGCACGTCGAACGAGATCGCCGAGGTGAGGAACTGCGGCAGCGTCGACGCCGTGAACCCGCCGACGACGCCGGACGCGCCGTTCGAGACGGCCTCCTCGAAGAGCCCGTCGAACTCGGAGTAGCCGACCTCGACGAACCGCGGCTCCAGCACCTCGACGCCCTGACTCTCGAGGACCGCGGTGTAGTTCTCCGCGACGCTCTGTCCGAAGGCGTTGTCGGACGCGAACACCGCGACCGTGTCGATGTCGAAGTTCTCGGCGACGTACGTGCCGCCCGCACGCGCGTCCATCGCGGTGTGCTCGCTCGCGCGGAACGCCAGCGGGTGACAGAACTCTTCGTTCACCGTGATGCCCGCGTCGGCCGCGGGACCGATGAGGTACGGGACCTCGGACTCGTCGACGACGGTGTCGATCAGGCGCCGCGCGCTGTCCGAGGACGTGCCCCCGAAGAGGACGTCGACGTCCTCGTCGAGCACGAGGTTCGTCGCGACGTTCTGTGCGGTGTCGGGGCTGAACTGGGTGTCCTCGACGATGATCTCGTAGGTCGGGCCGTCGTCCGTCTCCAGCGTGTAGGTGCCCGGCGTGAGCTCCTCGATCGGATCGACGTCGTGTTTGTACGCCAGCCCGGAGTAGAACCCCATGAGGCTGATCTGGCCGTAGTACTGGAGGTCACCGGAGGTAGGCTGCAGCGCCCCGATCCGGAGCGTCTCCCCGGAGAGGTCTCCGCCGTCGCCTCCGTCCTCTCCGTCGCCGGATCCCCCGTCTTCGCCGTCGCCGGAGCCGCCGTCGCCGCCGTCGCCGCTCCCGCCGTCGCTCCCGTCGCCGCCGTTTCCGGAGCAGCCGGCGAGTCCTGCGAGTCCGACTCCGCCGACCGCGGCGCCAGTTCGTCGAAGATACGACCGTCGCGTGGTTACGTCTCGCATACGCATACCGACGAGACACACCGGCAAAAGGGGCCGAGTTAAGATGTTAACAAGCGACGCGAAACCGCGAGGGATCAGGCGAAAACGCTCGCTCACGCGGAGAATCAAGGGGCCGGGCGAGTCACGGACTCAGTCGACCGCAGTCGCCCGGCTCAGTTCATGCGGTCGAGCGCCTGCACGACGCTACGGAGCAGTTTCTTCTCGCCGCGGCGCATGTTCTTCGAGACCGCCGCCGTCGACACGTCGAACTCGTCGGCGAGCGTCGAGAGGGTCGCCTCTCGCGGCGACTCGAAGTAGCCGGCGTCCGCCGCCGTCTCGATGGTCTCGCGCTCGACGTCGGTGAGGTCGCGGCAGGCCTCCAACATCGTGGAGGCCGCGTTCGCGTTGCGCATGGTGTCGAACAGCGACTCCATCGACAGCTCCGAGCGGTCCTCGACCACGAACTCGTTGCCCTTCTCCAAGTCGTGTAGCGCCGCCTCCGTGGTCTCGTCGTCGTCGAAGCCGACCTGCCACTGCTCGGAGCCGTCGGCGATCCGGAACGGGCCCGTGATGTAGCCGCCGTGGTCGGTGATCGTCGACATCGCGTTCGTCTCCTCGATGACCGTCCGGATGATCGCGGTGTCGTCCCGCTTCGAGAACAGGCGGTACTCGGCCATGTTCTCGTGGTCGCGGAGCCTCTGCAGGCCCTCGCTCAGCTCGTAGCGGTCGGACGACTCGACGAGCAGTCGGGTCTCCAGCTGTTCGGCCGCCGTGTCGAGCTGCCAATGCATCGCGGAGAACCCGACGTCGTGGTCCGCGGAGGTGTCGATGAACGGGCAGTCGAACTGCTCCATATCCATCGTGACGTCGATCATGGCCTCCCCTTATCTCCCACATATATAACGGTTGTTCCTGTGGGACGCCCGCCACGTCGTGAGACGGCCGAAAACGGCGGGATAGCGCCCGACAGCTCGTTCCCGGCACGCTCGGCTCGGTCGCGTCGGACCGTCACTCCCCGAACCGCTCCTCGATCGCCGCCCGGTCGATCTTCGACGGGCCCGACGTCGGCATCTCCTCGACGAACGCGAGCCCCTTCGGCACCGCATACCGGGCGACGCGGGAGGCGAGGTGCGAGCGCAGGTCGTCGAGCGTCAGCGACTCGTCGCCCACGACCACCGCCTTCCCGACGGTCCCCCACTCCTCGCTCGGAATCCCGATCACGACGGCCTCCTCGATCTCGGGGTGATCCGTGAGCGCGTCCTCGACTCGCGGCGGGTAGACGTTCTCCCCGCCGGAGACGAACATGTTCTTCTTGCGACCCTCGATGTGGTAGTAGCCGTCCGCGTCGACGCGGGCCAGATCGCCCGTCGAGACCCAGTCGCCGAACGTCTCGGCCGTCTCCTCGTCGTCGTTCCAGTAGCGGTCCGCCGCCGCGGGGCCGGCCAATTCAAGCTCGCCGACGGTCCCGTCCGGGACCGGGCCGTCCTCGTCGACCACGCGCGCGTCGACCGCGAGCGCGGGCACGCCGACGCTGGCGGTCTTCTCCGGCGGGAAGCCGTCGGGCATCGCGAAGTTGTTCGGGCCGCACTCCGTGAGCCCGTACCCCTGCGATATTTCCACGCCGCGGTCGCGCCACGCGTCGATGACGCTCTCGCGGCACGGCCCGCCCCCGCTCTTGACGAACCGCAGGGAGGAGAGATCGGTGTCGGCCCACTCGTCGTGGCGCGCCATCATCCGGAGCACCGCGGGGACCGCGACGAGCGTCGTCGCGCGTTCGCGCTCGACGTCGGCGAGGACGCGGCCGGGATCGACCTCGGGGCTCAACAGGATCCGCGCCCCCATCTGGAGGAAGGGGACGGTGAGCACGTTCCACCCGCCGGTGTGGAACATCGGGAACACCATCGGCGTCACGTCGTCCTCGCGGAGCCCCCACGCCGTGATCGTGTTGAACGCGTTCCAGCGGATCGCGCCGTGGCTGATCACCGTCTCCTTCGGCGTGCCCGTCGAACCGCCGGTGTGGAGGAAGAGGTGCGGGTCGGCGAGCGAGACGGCGGCGGTCTCGACCGGCGAACCGTCGTCGGGGAGGTCAGCCCCGAGCGTGCGCCACGCGTTGTCCGCGTCGGTCGCGATCGCGCGCACCGGGGGCTCGACGTCGGCGCGCTCCAAGGCGTCGACCACGTCGCCCTCGAACGGCGTCTCGGCCGCGAGGAGCGCGGGGTCGACGTCGCCGAGGACCGCCGCGAGCTCGCGCTCCGCGAGCCGGTGGGAGAGTGGGGCCAACACCGCCCCGACCTTCGCCGTCGCGAAGAACAGGTCGAGCAGCTCCACGCGATTCCGCGAGACGACGGCCACGCGGTCGCCCTTCCCGACGCCGACCTCGCGGAGGAACCGCGCGGTGCGGTTGGCGCGCTCGTCGAGGTCGGCGTACGTGTACTCCTCGCCCGCGGCCGTGTCCGTGACGGCGACGCGGTCGGGCGAGAGTCGCGCTCGGCGCGCCGACAGCGACCCCACCCACTCGTACGCCCGGTCGCCGTGCGGGTGCGGCCGGGGGTCGTCGGCTCCCTCCCCGCCACTCCGCGGATCGTTCCCGGCCATCTCAGGCGACCCCGTCGAGGAACGACCGGATCCTGTCGTCGACGGCGTCCCGCTCCTCGATGAAGAAAAGGTGGGGCCCGCCCTCGATCCGTTCGACCGTCGCGTGCCGGATGAGTTCGGCCAGACGGTCCGCGTTCTCGACCGGGAGCACCCGGTCGGCGGTGCCGTGGACCACCAGCGTCGGGACCGACAGCTCGCCGAGCCGGTCGGACGCGTCGAACGCGGCGACCGCGGCGGCCTGCGCCTCCCGGCCCGCGGGCGTCGCGTCGCCCGACAGCCGCCAGTCGACGATCCGATCGACGAGCTCCGGCTCGCGCTCGTAGAACCCGTCGCTCACCGCGGGCTCCATCAGGTACCGGATCCGCTCCCGCGGGTCCGCGTCCTCGGGCGCGGAGAAGATGTGATCTTGAACCTCGGGCGGCGTCTCGGCCGCGCCCTCGCCGCCTGGCGAGGTGCAAAGCAGGGTCAGCGAGGCGACCCGCTCGTCGGTCAGCGCGAGCTCCTGCGCGATCATGCCGCCCATCGAGGCGCCGCAGACGTGCACCCGGTCGACGCCGCGGTCGTCGAGCACGGCCCGCGCGTCGGCCGCCATCTCGGCGATCGCGTACGGCCCCTCCGGGACGTCGGAGTCGCCGGTCCCGCGGTTGTCGGGACGGAGCACCTCGTACCCGTCCGCGAGGTCCTCGGTCAGCCACCGCCACATCCAGCGACCGTACCCCAGCCCCTCTAAGAGGAGGACCGTCGCGCCGTCGCTTTTCCCGTCGACGGCGTAATTTATCGCGACGCCGTCGCGTGTCGCTCTCGGCATACCAGTACAGACGGGGTCGCGCCGCATCAACCCGCACGTTAACGTTTCAACCACCCCACCGGTGTCAAGCGGACTCAACGCGCCGACCGCTCTCGACGGCGGGGCGGAATCCGGGGACGAAGCCCCTGTCGAGGCGTCCCACGGTGACGGGAGTTGAGAAGAGTTAAATCGGATGCGGCACAAGCGGAAATCGCGCTCGGTTGGTGTAGTCCGGCCAATCATGTTGGCCTTTCGACGGATGCGGCGCATCGGTGCGCCGGTTCGGAAGTCAGCCGACGACCAGGGTTCAAATCCCTGACCGAGCACTTCTCGCGAAACCGCTCCGGCAGCGACGGGTCCGTTCGGCCACCGCCGCTCCGAAGGGGAAGAATCACCACGCTCGCCGACGAGTCCCCGATATGAGCGACCACCCCGAAGGCGACGACCCGCGCTTCGAGACCCGCGCGATCCACGCGGGACAGGAGCCCGACCCCGAGACCGGCGCGCTGATGACGCCGATCCACGCGAACTCCACGTACGAGCAGGACGGACCGGGCGACCACCGCGGCTACGAGTACAGCCGGACCGGGAACCCGACGCGGACCGACTTGGAGGCGAACCTCGCGTCGCTGGAGTCGGGGAGCCACGCGCGCTGCTTCTCCTCGGGCATGGGCGCGATCAACACCGTCCTGAACCTGCTGTCGGCGGGCGACCACGTCGTCGCCGGCGACGACGTGTACGGCGGCACCCACCGCATCCTCACGCAGGTGTACGACGAGTACGACGTCGACACCACCTTCGTCGACACCACCGACCACGACGCCGTGCGGGACGCGGTACGGGAGGAGACGGAGCTGGTGTGGGTCGAGACGCCGACGAACCCCCTGATGAACGTCAACGACATCGGCGCGCTCGCGGACATCGCCCACGCCAACGACGCGCTCTGTGCGGTCGACAACACGTTCGCGACCCCGTACCTCCAGCGTCCGCTCGAACACGGCGCCGACGTCGTCTGCCAGTCGCTGACGAAGTACCTCGGCGGCCACTCCGACACGATCGGCGGCGCGCTCATCGTCGACGACGAGGGACTCGACGAGCGACTCGGCTTCTACCAGAACTCGGTGGGCGCGACCCCCGGCCCGTTCGACTGCTTCCTCGTGCTCCGCGGGACGAAGACGCTCCCGGTGCGGATGGACCGCCACTGCGAGAACGCCGCGGCGCTCGCGGAGTGGCTCGAGTCCCACGACGACGTGAGCCGCGTCTACTACCCCGGCCTGGAGAGCCACCCGGACCACGAGCTCGCCGCAGAGCAGATGGACGCGTTCGGCGGCATGCTCTCCTTCGAGTTCGACGGGAGCCTCGATCAGGCGTCGACCGTCGTGAGCGAGACCGAGGTGTTCACGCTCGCGGAGTCGCTCGGCGGGGTCGAGAGCCTCATCGAGCAGCCGGCCGCGATGACCCACGCCGCGATCCCGCGCGAGGAGCGTCTCGCGGCGGGGCTCACGGACGGACTCATCCGCGTCTCCGTCGGCCTCGAACACGTCGACGACATGAAGGCGGACCTGCAGGCCGCGTTCGACGCGGCCCTAGAGTAACCGAACTCCGCCGCGGCCGCGCCCCACAACGGCCTCGCCCCGCACCGGCCACCTTCCGGACCGGCCACCTTCCGGACCGGCCGCCTTCCGGACCGGCCGCCGCGCGCCCCGAATCCGGCACCCTTCGCCGCACGGGCACCCTTTATAAGGGTTGCGCCGAGTGGCGTCGCCATGAGCGATCCAGACGTCCTCGTGCTGCGACAGACGATCCACGGATCGGACGCGTCGGACCTCGTCGCGTCGCTCCGCGAGCGACTCCCCGACCGCGAGATCGCGCTGGCCCGGACGCCGGCAGAGGAGCGCGAGCTGATCTCGACCGCCCGCGCCGCGGTGGGGCTCCACATCGACGAGGAGCTGTTGGCGGCCGCCGAGGAGCTCGAACTGTTCGCCTGCGTGTTCGCCGGGACCGGGCACCTCCCGCGCGAGGCGCTCGCGGACCGCGGCGTCGCCGTGACGAACGCCTCCGGCGTCCACGGCCCGAACATCGCCGAGTACGTCGTCGGGTCGATGATCACGCACGCCCGCCGGTGGCCGCGCGCGCACCGCCAGCAGGCGGACCGCGAGTGGCGCACCTACGAGACGACCGAGGTGTACGGCTCGACGGTCGCCGTCGTCGGGCTCGGCGCCATCGGGCAGACGGTCCTCGAACGGCTGGCGTCGTTCGACGTCGAGGCGGTCGGCGTCCGGTACTCGCCCGAGAAGGGCGGCCCGGCCGACGCGGTGTACGGCTTCGACGAGTTCCACGAGGCGATCGCCGACGCCGAGTACGTGGTGCTCGCGTGCCCGCTCACCGAGACGACGCGGGGGATCGTCGACGCGGAGGCGCTCAAAACGATGCGCTCCGACGCCGTCCTTATAAACGTAGCGCGCGGGCCGATCGTCGACACCGACGCCTTGGTCTCCTCGCTCAGGAACAGCCGGATTAGAGGGGCCGCCCTCGACGTGACCGACCCCGAACCCCTCCCGGAGGACCACCCGCTGTGGGGGCTCGGGAACGCCACGATCACCCCGCACAACGCCGGCCACACGCCGCACTACTACGACCGCGTCGCCGACATCCTCGCCGGCAACCTCACCCGGCTCGATGACGGCGAGGAGCTTGAGAATCGGGTAGTATAAGATACTCGGACGGCGGACCGCGGCGTCGACATCGGGGACCGCGGCGTCGACATCGGGGACCGCGGCGCCGGTCTACTCGTCGACGGCGACCTGCTCGATCTCGACCGTGTCGCGGGGCTCGTCGCGTCGGTCTGTCGGGACGGCGCCGATCTCTTCGACGACGTCCATCCCGTCGATGACCTGGCCGAAGACGGCGTGCTTGCCGTCGAGGTGCGGGGTCGCGTCAAGCGTGATGAAGAACTGCGAGCCGTTCGTGTTCGGGCCGGAGTTCGCCATCGAGAGGATCCCCGGACCGTCGTGGGTGAGGTCGTCGTGGAACTCGTCGTCGAACTGGTAGCCGGGGCCGCCGCGGCCGTTCTCCTGCGGGTCGCCGCCCTGGATCATGAAGTCCTCGATGACGCGGTGGAAGACGTTCCCCTCGTACAGCGAGTCGCCGCGGACCTCGCCGCTCTCGGGGTCTTCCCACGTGTTGGTGTCGCGCGCGGGGTCGGCGTCCGCGGCGGGGTCGTGACGCGCCAGTCCGAGGAAGTTCTCGACCGTCTTCGGGGCGCGGTCGGCGAACAGCTCGACGACGACGTCGCCGTGGTTCGTCTGGAGCGTCACCTGCGGGTTGTCGGGGTTGGAAACCTCTCGTGCCATGTCGCCGTGAAGGGACGCGCGTCGGAAAACCCTACCCATCCCCGCCGCCGCGTCCCCGACCGCGAACACCGCGTTTATAAACGGACGTCGCCGACGCGTCGACATGGGTTCGACCACCGTCCTGACCGCCGCCGCGCTTCTCGTCGGGGTGACGGTCGGCGCGCTGTTCGCGTTCCTCCGCGTCCCGATCCCCGCCCCGCCGGAGTTACCGGGCGTGATGGCGATCGTCGGGATCTATCTCGGCTTCAAACTCGTCGGCTACGTCGGTGTGGGCTTCGACCTGCTCGACGCGCTCGGGCTGTAACGGTCCGCCCTCACCCGTCGCCTCGGCCGCC
>NZ_NHPE01000116.1:0-27221 GCF_002252895.1 Halorubrum sp. Eb13
ACGGAGGTCCCGTCAGGGACGGGACCTCCGTACGGGGCTCACGATCGACCTCGAAGAGGCGTTCGAGGGGGCGACCAAGGAGGTCACGCTCACCCGCCCCACGGCCTGTGACACCTGCGACGGCGCGGGCCACCCGCCGGACGCCGACGTGCAGACCTGCCCTCAGTGTAACGGGCGCGGGCAGGTCCAGCAGGTCCAGCAGACGCCGCTCGGCCGCGTCCAGCAGACCTCGACGTGCCCGCGCTGCGAGGGCGAGGGCGAGCTGTACAGCGAGGACTGTTCCGACTGCGGCGGCGACGGCGTCGTCCGCGAGGAGGCGACGCTCTCGGTGGAGATCCCGCCGGGGATCCGCTCCGGCCAGAGCCTCCGGATGGAGCGCGAGGGCGCGCCCGGCGAGAACGGCGGGCCCAACGGCGACCTGCTCATCGAGGTCGACGTCGACATCGGCGACCGGTACGAGCGCGACGGCGACGACCTCCGCGTCAGCGAGGCGATCTCCTTCCCACAGGCCGTCTTCGGCGACACGGTCGAGGTCGAGACGGTCGACGGCACCGTGGAGATGGACGTCCCCGCCGGCACCCAGAGCGGCGAGACGTTCCGACTGGAGGGGAAGGGGATGCCCCGACTGCGGCGCCGCGGCCGCGGCGACCTCTACGTGCAGGTGGGCGTCGTGATCCCCGACTCGCTCAACGAGGAGCAGCGCGAGGCGCTGGAGGCGTTCGCCGAGGCCGGCGGCGAGGACATCGACGTCGGCGGCGGCTTCTTCGAGCGGCTCAAGAGCTCCTTCTGACGGCGCCGCCCGCGGCCCGTCGTTTTACTGGCCTGCGTCGCGTATCACCCGGCCATGGGCTACGACACCACAGCCTACGACGACGTCGAACCGCGCGCGCCGGGGATGTACTTCCTCCGCGACGCGCTCGACTGCGAGAGCCTCGGCGTGACGGTCGTCGAGGCCGACGACGGCTGGGAGGGGATGGAGCACGACCACGCCGACGCCGGCCACGAGGAGGTGTACGTGCTGCTCCACGGCGCGGCGACGCTGACCGTCGACGGCGAGGCCGTCGAGCTCGGTCCGGGCGACGCCGTCCGGGTCGACGCCGACTCGACGCGCGACCTCGCCTTTTCGGCTGACGGCTCGCGGATGGTCATCGCCGGCGCGCCCTGACGCGAGCGCTCGACCCCGGACGGACCCGCCACTCCTCGTTTTTAAGTCGCGGCCGCCCCGAGTCGCGGACATGGACGTCGTCGGCGATATCCTCGCTCGCGACCGGCGGAGTCGCGACGTCGCGCTCGTCACGCCCGACGAGCGCGAACGCACGTATTGGGACCTGATCACCAACGGGTACAAGTCGGCGAACGTGCTCCGCTACCTCGGCGCGCGGGAGGGGTCGACCGTGGCAGTCGAGCCGGCGCCCGGGCTCCACACGACGCTCGCCTTCCTCGGCGCGGCCGCGCTGGGCGCCCCGGTCCGGTTCGACCCCGAGACCGGGATCGCGCGCGGCGACCGCGTCGTCCTCGTCGACGTGGCCGACGAGTCGACGACGGAGCCGGCCCCCGGCACCGGCCTCGCCGCCTTCGGCGGACCGCCGGAGCGACCCGAGACGACCCACTGGGAGCAGGAGCTGTGGAGCGAGAATCCGGGGATGCCCCCCAGCGGAGTCGGCCCGGACGACATCGTGCTGCGCGAGACGGACGGCGAGGGACCGGACCGGAGCGGGAGCGTCACTCACCGCGCGCTCCTCGACGCGGCCGCGTCGGTCGCCGGCGAGCACGGGCTCGAACCGGGTGATTCGGTGACGCTCCGCGGTGACCTCTCGGACCCGCGGGCGCTGGCCGCGGGCCTCGTCGCACCGCTCGCGGCGGGCGCGACGTCCGTCCTCGTGGGTGAGGAGACGGACAACGGCGAACCGACCGTGACCGTCGAGCGGGAGGACGGCGGCTCGCGACGGGTGGCGCTCCCGGCGCTGGGCGAACGCTAAGACAAAGCGACGAGAGCGGCGGCGGTCGCCTCAGTCGTCGGCCGGGTTCGGCGGCGCCGACCGGTCCCGCTCGTGGAGGTGACACGCCGACTCGTGGCCGGGCTCGTGGCTGGTCCGCTGGGGGACGCGTTCCTCGCAGGGGGTGGTGACCCGCTCGGAGAGCGTCGCCGCCGCCGCGTCGAGGTCGTCGCCGAGCGCCTCGTCGAGCGCCGCGTCGAGCAGCGACTCTATCTCGTCGGAGGATATCGTCTCCTCGAGGTCGAACTCGCGGCGGATCTGTCCTTTCACGGCATCTGGGGTGGCGCCGGTGTCGGTCCCGGTCCGGAAGTTCTCGCGGATCTGATCGACGTCGACGCTGTCGGCGGCGAGCGCGTCGCGGAGGTTCAACAGTCCACGCCAGCTCGACTGGTCGAGGTCGACGTCGTCCGGCTGGATCACCCTGTGACACCGGGTGTGGAACCGACAGCCCGACGGCGGGTTCGTCGGGCTCGGCACGGTCCCCGTCAGCTCGATCCCCTCGGCGGTCGAGCGCGGGTCCGGCGTCGGGATCGCCGAGAGCAACGCCTCCGTGTACGGGTGTTGCGGGTCGGCGAAGACGCGGTCCGTCGGTCCGATCTCGACGATCTCACCGAGGTACATGACGGCCACCCGGTCGCAGATCTCCCGGATGACGGACATGTCGTGGCTGATGAACAACAGCGAGAGGTCGAACTCCGACTGCAGGTCGGCGATGAGGTCGAGGATCTCCGCCTGAATCGAGACGTCGAGCGCGGAGACCGGCTCGTCGGCGACGATGAGCTCCGGGTTCAATACGAGCGCTCGCGCCAGCGCGATCCGCTGTTTCTGCCCGCCGGAGAACTCGTGGGGATAGCGGTCGTAGTCCTCGGGCGAGAGCCCGACGCGTTCGAGCAGGTCCTCCACGATCGCACGCCGCCGGTGGCGGTCGGACATGCCGTGGATCTGGAGCATCTCCGCGACCGCGCCCCCGACCGACATCCGCGGGTCGAAGCTGGAGGAGGGGTCCTGGAAGATCATCTGCGCGTCGCGGCGGAACGCCTTCAGCTCCCGGTCGTCGAAGCGCGTCACGTCGTTCGGGTGCGTGCCGTCGGCGTTCCGGGTCGCACCGCTCCGCCCGCCGCCGTTGAATATCACCTCGCCGCCCGTGGGCTCTTCCAGCCGGACGATGGAGGTGGCGGCGGTGGACTTCCCGCAGCCCGACTCGCCGACGAGTCCCAGCGTCTCCCCGGGAGCGATGTCGAAGCTGATCCCGTCGACGGCGCGAGCGGCGCCGACCTGTCGGTTCAACAGGCCCTTCCGGATCGGGTAGTGCTTCTTGAGGTCCCGCACCGAGAGGAGCGGCTCCTCAGTCATCGGCGGAGCTCACCTCCTCGCCGTCGGCGGTCGAGTCCGGAATCCCGTCGCGGACGACCGAGTCGTCGCGGCCGGGGCGGTAGTGGACGCAGGAGGCGCGCTGACCCGGGTTCACTTCGATCTCCTCCGGCTGGTCGCCGGTCACGCAGGCGTCGACCGCGTGCTCGCACCGCGGGGCGAAGCGACAGCCGTCCGGCGGATCGAGCGGATCGGGAAGGGTCCCGGGGATACCCCCCTTCTTCCCGCCGATCTCGGGGAGGCAGTTCAGCAGCTGCTGGGTGTACGGGTGCGCGGGGCGCTCGAAGATGTCGATGACGTCGCCGCGCTCCATCACCTTGCCGGCGTACATCACGACGATGCGGTCGGCGATCTCGGCGACGACGCCCAGGTCGTGCGTGACGAAGAGGATCCCCATGTCGAACTCCTCCTGCAGGTCGTCGAGGAGCCGGAGGATCTGCGCTTGCACCGTCACGTCCAGCGCCGTGGTCGGCTCGTCCGCGATCAGCAGGTCGGGGTCGCCGACGAGCGCCATCGCGATCATCACGCGCTGCTTCTGTCCGCCGGAGAACTCGTGCGGGTAGTCGTCGAACCGCGAGCTGGCGTTCGCGATCCCCACCTTGTCCATCAGGTCGATCGCCTTCGCGCGCGCCTCCTCGTCGGAGACGTCGCGGTGGATCTGCAGCGCCTCGACGATCTGCCACCCGACGGTGTAACAGTGGTTCATCGCCTCCTGCGGGTTCTGGAAGATGTGCGCGATCTCGTAGCCGCGGATCTCGCGGAGTTCGGGCTCGCTCATCTCCAGCAGATCGCGGCCCTTGAACCGGACCGAGCCCCGGACGCGACCCGGCGGCTCCTTGACGATCCGCGTCACCGACTCCGTCGCCACCGTCTTCCCGGAGCCGGACTCCCCGACGATACAGACGGTCTCGCCCTCGTCGACCGAGAAGTCGACCCCGTCGACGGCCGTGAGCTCTCCGTTGTCGGTGCTGAACGTCGTCGTGAGGTCTTCGACCTCGAGCAGTGGTTGTCGGGTGGACATTATGCGCTCTCCGCCTCCGCTTCGGGGTTCAGAGCGTCCAGCAGCGCGTCGCCGATGAAGTTGAACGCCAGGATCGTCAGGAACAGCACGATGCCGGGCGACAACACGATCCACGGCGCGAACGCCAGGTCGCTCCGGCCCGCGGATATCAGCTGTCCCCACGAGGGGACCGCCGAGTCGCCGATCCCGAGGAACGCGAGCTGCGCCTCCGCGAGCAGGAAGCCGGGGATGAGCAGCGTGAGCTGCGTGATGATGCTGCTCGCCACGTTCGGGACGACGTGTTTCCGGACCACGCGGTAGGTGCTCGCGCCGCTGATCCGCGTCGCCTTGATGAACTCCTCCTCGGAGACGGACAGCGACTTGCTGCGCACGTACCGCGCGGTGCCGCCCCACGCGAACGCCGAGAACACGAGGATGAACATCCCCAATCCGGCGCCGTAGATGTACAGGATGAGCAGGAACATCAGGAACGTCGGGAACGAGAGGATGATGTCGACGAACCGCATCATCACTTCGTCGACCCAGCCGCCCGCGTACGCGCTGACGGTGCCGAACGTGATGCCGATCGCCGCGACGATCGTCGTCGTGATGAAGGCTATCTGCATGCTGATCGTCATGCCGTAGACGATGCCGGCGAAGACGTCTTTCCCGCCGCGAGTGGTCCCGAGCGGGTGCTGCCACGTCCCCTGACACCGTCCGTTCACCACCTCGCCGACGCAGTTCGCGACGTTCGCCTCGTCGATCGAGAGGAACACCGGCGGCTGGTGGCCGGTGAGGATGCTCTGCTCCGGCGCGCTGATCAGGAGCGGACCGATGAGCCCGCCCACGAACACGATCCCCAGCCAACCGAGGCTGACGACCGCGGGGCGGTTCCGCCTGAACTCCTTCCAGTAGTACCGCGTCATCCGCGGGTTCTGATACAGCGGTAAGATCAGGTAGAAGAAGAACAGGAACAGCGTGAACACGAAGAAGTAGTCCAGCGGGTCGAGGTTCCTGCTGAGTCCGATCGCCTGGAACGTCGCCTCGCGTTCGCCGACGAACTGGTAGTCGTACAGCCAGAGGAGCGCCAGCGGCAGCGTCGCCACCAGCATGCCGATCGAGTTTATCGACAGGTCGAACCGTCTCGACTCGGAGAGCTCGCTCCAGTCGACGCGGTCGAACTGCTCCGGTTTCTTCGTTGCCATTGTGAGTTATCTGTCGTCGTAGTTGATTCGCGGGTCGAGCACGGTGAACACCAAGTCTTCTAGCAGGTTGCCGACGACGGCAATGAAGGTGAACACCAGCGTCGATCCCAACACCAGGTTGGTGTCCTGCGAGATGAGCGCGTTGAACGTCAGTCTGCCCAGTCCGGGGATGCCGAACACGACTTCCACGAGCAGCGACGACCCGATGAACAGCGCCAACAGCTGCCCGACGAGCGTCGTCGACAGCGGGACCATCGTCGGCCGCATCACGTGGTAGGCGTACGCGCGCAGCGGCGAGACCCCTTTCGCCTTCGCCGTCTTCATGAAGTCGGAGTTCTGGAACTCCGCGGACTCGTTCCGCGAGACCCGCATCGTCGCGCCGATCGAGCCCGTGACGAGCACGAACACCGGCAGAATCAGCTGCCGGACGTTCTGCAGGCTGAACACGGGAGCGCTCGTGTCGTACGATATCGGGACGACCTCGAACCAGACCCCGAAGATCAGGAGCAGGATGATCCCGAAGAAGAAGTTCGGAATCGCGTACCCGAAGAACGCGAACCCGGTCGCGACGTGGTCGCGCCAGCTGTACATGTTCGCCGCGGAGTAGACGCCGACGAGCGGCCCGAGGGTTATCGTGAGGACGGTCCACGGGATCGAGTACTGCGCGGTGTAGTAGAGCGCCTGCAGCAGCGCCTCGGTCACGGGCTGGCTGCGGCTCTCCGACCAGCCCCAGTCGAGCGTGTAAATGCTCCGGATGAAGTCCATGTACCGAACGTACAGCGGCTGGTTGAGCCCGCGGAGCTCGCGCTCTCGCTCGACCGCGGCCGAGGGGTCACCGCCCTGCAGCGCGGCCTGCGTCGCCGCCTCGCGGATCGCCGGGTTGGGCGCGGCCGCGAGCAGGAGGAACGTGATCGTGGTGATGATCAGCGAGACGACCACGGCCCACAGCACGCGTGCGCCGACGTACTTTCCGAATCCCATATTGATGACGTGGAAGTGTGAGAGACGGCGGCGTTACTGCTCGTATCTCCACGCGGGGAGGTTCCAGCCGTTCGAGAAGTTCTCGATGGGGCCTTCGAGCCCCTCGCGGTAGCCGACCGTGCTGTCGGGGAACGCGAGCATGATGTACGGCTGCTCTTCCGCGATGTTGACGAAGAGGTCGACGAGCGCGTCGGCCAGCTCCTCCTCGCTGGACGCCTGCCGGGCGTTGTCGAACAGCGTCTGCGCGTCGAACTCGGGGTAGTAGCCGACCGGGTTGTACGACCCGGTCGCGCCGTCGAAGAAGACGGCGTTCGTGAGGGGGTTCCGCGGGAACGTGTTCAGTCCGTACACGATCTCCATGTCCCAGTCCTCGTTCCCGGTGATGTTTCGCGGTCCGGGGTTCGTCGCGGTGGGCGAGGTCCACTCGACCTCCTCGCCGTCGACGGTGTCGACGAGCTCGTCAGGGACGCTGGTGACCTCGCCCTCCTCGTTCCGCTCGGGCGTGGGGAAGTCCGTCGTGGTGTAGTACTCCGTGTCGAACCGCGTGCCGTCGATGGCCTCGATACTCACGTCGATCCCGAGGTTGTTCCCGAGCTCCTGTGCGATGAACTCTCCCATCAGCTGCTCGGTCTCCTGGCCGGCGCTGTGGTAGAGGCTGAGCTGGACCTGGTTGCCGTCTGGATCGACCATCGTCTCCCCGTCGAAGCCGTACTCGTATTCGGACTGCTCGAAGGCGTCCTCCGCCAGCCCGCGGGCGTACTCGCTCCCGTAGCGGTCGCCGACGCCGAACATCGGGATGTTGTCCTCGGGCGGATAGAAGTTACTGAAGCGGGGCTGCCACGTGAAGTGCGTCTCCGCGAAGTCGCGGAAGACGCCCTGGATCAGGCTCTGCTTGTCGATCGCCGCGGCCATGGCCTGCCGGAACGGGATGTGCCGGAACATGTTTCCCGGTCCGGTCGTCCAGCCGTTGTCCCGCATGTTGACGGACAGCTTCTCGTTGTACGGCTGCGGGATCTGGTTGACGTAGATCTCGTCGTTGTCCTGATACTCCTGCACACGCTCGGGCGGGATAGCCGCTGAATCGACTTCGCCGGTCTCCAACGCGCCGAGTCGGGAGGCCTGTTCGCCGAGGACCTGGATCTCCGCTGACTCGAAGTACGGGGCCTCGTTGAAGACGTCCGGGAGGTCGTCGGCGTCCTGAAGGTAGTAGTCGTCGTTGCGGCTGTACTGGGTGCCGCCGTCGCGCTGCCACTCGTCGAGCACGTACGGGCCGAGGTTGCCGGAGAACTGGAGTTCGAGCAACTCCTCGTCCTGCCGGAGCCCCTCGGCGTCCTCCTCCTCGACGTACGGCTGGAGGAGATCCTGCGGGATGGGGTACAGGAGCGGCTCGTAGCTCTCGGGCCAGAGGAGTTGCGGGCTCTGGAGGGTGGCCTGAAACTCGTACTCGCCGGTCTGTTCCACTTCTACGCCCGTCCAGTACGTGGCACTGACCGAACTGGCCCAGCCCCCTTGGTGAACTTCCTGGATGAGATACACGAAGTCGCTCGCGGTCACCTCGCCGTACGGGTCGCTGAACTGGAGCCCCTCGCGGACCTCGAACGTCCACACCTCGCCGTCCTCGGTGGACATGTCGTAGAGCAGCGGGACGTACTCGTTGTCGGCGTTGAACGTGTACCCCTGGTCGAGCGCGCGAGCGATCGCGTTCCCGGCGCCGTTTTCGTCGTTGTATATCGGATTGAGCGTCGTGAACGAGGCCGCGGCGGCCGTCGCGTACGTCGACGTGTCGGTGCCGCTGTCCTCGCCGTCGCCGCCGTCCGTCCCGTCGTCCCCGTCGGTCCCGTTCCCGGTCTCCCCGTCGCCGCCGTCACCGCCGTTGCCCGAGCAGCCGGCGAGCGCGGTCGCACCGCCGACGCCGAGCATGGAGAGCCACTGTCGACGTCCGAGACGCCGACCGTCTTTGCCACCGTCAGTGTGTCGCCGTGACATACCACGAGACAGTGAGTGTACGCACTAAAAACCTCAGATGTTCAGATAGATACGGCGAATAACCGCTAAAGACGGCCTTATACACCGTATAAACGGTCCACTCGATAGTAGTTTATAAACGAACAGGCACATCGTGTCGTCGACACGAGACGTTCGGGCAGTCCGGTTCGGCCGGCGGGCGACCCGGATCCCAAAGCCCCTAAGCCGCGCCGGTGAACTGGGCGGTATGACCGATATCCACCCGCACCAGCGCGTCGCGGTGCTCGCCGACTCGCAGAACCTGTACCACTCCGCGCAGAGCTTCTACTCGCGGAACATCGACTACTCCGGCCTGTTGGAGGCCGCGGTCGACGACCGCGAGCTCGTCCGGGCCATCGCGTACGTGATCCGCGCCGACTCCCCGGAGGAGGAGAGCTTCTTCGAGGCGCTCCGCGACATCGGCTTCGAGACGAAGATCAAGGAGATCAAGACGTTCGCCGACGGCTCCAAGAAGGCCGACTGGGACCTCGGGATGAGCCTGGACGCCGTCTCGCTCGCCAGCCACGTCGACACCGTCGTGCTCTGTACCGGCGACGGCGACTTCGCTCGGCTCTGCTCGCACCTCCGCCACGAGGGCGTCCGCGTCGAGGCGATGGGGTTCGGCAACTCCGCCGCCGAGGAGCTGATCGAGGCCGCGGACGACTTCGTCGACCTCGCCGAAGAGGAGGAGACGTTCCTCTTATAACTCCGCTCTTCGCCGCCGTCAGCGCGACGCGTCGCCGCCGTCAGCGCGACGGTTCGGCCCACCGAGCAGCCCCGCGATCGCCCGTTCGACCGTCTCCGCGGCCGCGTCCACCTCTCGCACGCGGACGTACTCGCGCTCCGAGTGCGCGACCGCGCCCGCGTCGTCGGCGAGGTCGCCGGGGCCGAACACGACCGTCGGCGCCGGTGCGAAGTACGACGCCTCCGTCGCCGCGCCGAAGGGGCGCACGGATCCCCCGCGGTCGGTCGCGAGCCCGGTCGAGTCGGCCGCCGCCCGCGCCGCGCCCGCGACCGCGTCGACTAGCTCGTGATCGGGGGGCGTCGAGAACGCCTCGAAGAAGGGCGACTCCCGGTCGGTGAGCGCGACGTCGACGCCGACGTCCTCCGGGACCCGCGCCCGCACCGCGGCCGCGAGCGCCGAGCGGAATCCCTCGGCCGTCTCCGGCGGGACGCTCCGCCGGTCGACGGTGATCTCGCAGTCCGCCGGCACCTGGTTCGTCGCCTCCCCGCCCTCGATGACGGTCGGCGTGAGCTTCGGCGGGCCGAGCTGGGGGTGCTCGTCGGCGTCCGCGTCGAAGGTCCGGACCGCCTCGAGCGCGCCCTCGGCGGCCGCGACCGCGTTCGCGCCGGCGAACTCCGCGGCGTGCGCCGCGGTGCCCGACAGCTCGACGGTACCCTGGAACCGCCCCTTCGCGGCGGTACACGCGTCGAGCCCGGTCGGCTCGCCGACCAGGAACAGGTCGCCGTCGAGCCGGTCCTCGGTCCCCAGCAGCCGCCCCGTCAGCGCCGCCGCCCCGAGCGACAGGGTCTCCTCGTCGGGCGTGAGCGCGAGCGTGAGCCGGCCGCGCTCCGGGGCGGCCGAGAGGAACCCGGACAGGAGCGCGGCGAGCGGTCCCTTTGCGTCGCACGCGCCGCGCCCGCGGATCACCTGGTCAGGGGCTCCGCCGTTCGATGCGGAACCCAATCGCTCGTCCTCCCCGGCGACGCCCCGCTCGAACGGGACGTGCGGCGTCACCGTGTCGAGGTGCGTGTTCGCAACGAGGTGCGGCCCCGCGTCCGGCGCGGGCGAGCGCTTCTCCGCGAGCACGCAGCCGCCGGCGACGACCTCGCTGTCGACGCCGTGCCGGTCGAGCGTCTCGACGACCAGGTCGCGCATCTCGTCGACGGACTCGTGAGAGGGGGTCCGAACGGCGCGCTCGAGGAAGGAGACGGGATCGAACGAGGGGTCGCTCATCGCGGGTCGGCGGGCAGGCTCCCGGTGAACTCGTGGGCGACCGGACCGGTCAGCGTCGCGTGGCCCGCGTCGGGCACCGTGATCTCGAGTTCGCCGCCCGGCGGGCGGCTCACGGCCGACTCGCCGTCGATCAGGCCGAGCCGGCGCGCGGTGGCGACGACCGCCACGGCGCCGGTGCCGCAGGAGCGCGTCTCGCCCTCGACGCCGCGCTCGAAGGTGCGCTGGTCGAGGACCGCCGGCCCGTCGCCGCTCCCGTCGTCGACGACCGCCGCGAGGTTCACGTTCGCGCCCTCGGGGAAGACGTCGGCGTGGCGGACCGGCGGAGCGACGGCGTCGAGGTCGACCGCGCCGATGCCCTCGGGGCCGTCGCGGCCGCCGTCGACGAACGCCACCGCGTGGGGGACGCCCGTGTTCACGGCCGTGACGGTCAGTCCCGCGACCGGTTCGTCGATCAGCGGTTCGTCGCGGGCGACCGGGACCAGACGGGGGTCGAACGTCGGCTCGCCCATCTCGATGGTCGCCGCGGTCGCGTCCGCGTTCACCGAGGCGCGCCGCGTGCCCGCCTGCGTGTCGATCATGAACTCGCGGTCGCCGGTCCGGTCGTGGGCCCACCGGGCGACGACGCGCGCGCCGTTGCCGCACATCGTCGCCGTCGAGCCGTCGGGCTGGACCAGCGTCATCACGACCCGTGTCGGGTCGAACCGCTCCTCGATACTTAAAAAGAGGACGCCGTCCGCGCCGCGGCGGCCGGCGGGCGCGTCGCCTCCCGTGCCGTTCGCCGCGGCCGCGCCGCGGTCGGCGTCGAAGTCCGCCCCGTTTACGCCCGTCTCGCGGTCGCAGTGAGCGCGCGCGAACCGCGCGCGGTCGCCGACGCTCTCCGCGGTCGCGTCGACGACGAGGAAGTCGTTGCCCGTGCCGTGGTACTTCTCGATCGGGACTGCGTGGGTGCTCATCGCTCCCCCTCCGTCTCGGGCGCCGCCGTCGCTCCTGAACGGTCCTCCGTCCGTTCGGCCGCCGTCACGTCCGTCAGGCTCTCTCGTCGTCGGGCGACCGTCGCGGTTCCGTCGTCGAGCGCGACCTCCGCCGGCCGCGGTCGTGAGTTGTATTGGCTCGCCATCTCGTATCCGTACGCGCCCGCGATTCCGACCGCGAGGAGGTCCCCTCGGGCCGGATCGGCGAGCGCTCGGTCTCTACACAGGGTATCACCGGTCTCACAGATAGGTCCGGCGACCGTGACAGGGGTTGCCTCCCGCTCGTGGGGGGACGGGGCGTCGCTCCCGTCGCCGCCCCGTCCGCCGCCGAGGTTCCTGATCGGGTGGTACGCGTCGTACATCGCCGGACGCAGCAGGTCAGTCATCCCGGCGTCGACGCCGACGACGCGCTCGTCGGGGGTCGGCTTCACCGTGTTCACGCGCGTCAGCAGGACGCCCGCGTCGGCGACGACGTACCGGCCGGGCTCGATCGCGAGGTCGGCGCCCGCGGGCAGCGGTGCGACGGCCTCTCGGGTGGCCGCCGCGACCGCACCGAGGTCGAGCGGCGGCTCGTCCTCCTCGTAGGGGACGCCGAACCCGCCGCCGACGTCGACGTACTCGAGGTCTAGGGGGGCGGGCGCGTCGCCGTCCCCGGCCGCGTCGCCGTCGGGCTTTGCGAGCTTCCGCGCCAGCGCTCCCATCCGCGAGACCATCTCGCGGTGGCTGTCCAGCTGGTCGGGGTCGATGCCGGAGCCCGCGTGGGCGTGGACCCCGACCACTTCGAAGCGCTCGGCGGCGTCGCGGGCCGCCTCGGCGGCGCGGTCGTACGGGATCCCGAACTTCGCCGCGCCGCCGGTCCGGACCTTCGCGTGGTGGCCCGCGCCGACGCCGGGGTTCACCCGGACGCAGACCCGCCCGTCGTAGCCCCGCTCGGCGAGCCGGTCGAGGGTGTCGACCGCGCCGACAGTGACCGTGAGGGCGGGCTCCGCCTCGGCGACGCCGACGACGTAGTCGAGGTCGCGGGCGGGCGGGTTGACCGCGGTGTAGTGGAGCCGCTCGCCGCCGAAGCCGGCCGCGAGCGCGCGGTCGACCTCGCCGGCCGAGGCGCACTCGGCGTCGAGCCCGGCCTCGCGGACCGCTTCGAGGACCGCCCGTCCGGTGTGGGCCTTCACCGCGTACCGGACGTCGGCGTCGGGGAAGGCGTCCCGGAGGCGCTCGCAGTTCTCGCGAACGCGGTCGAGGTCCTGCGCGTACAGCGGCGTGCCGTGCTCGGCCGCGAGGTCGGCGAGGCGGTCGGCGTCCCAGTCGCTCACGCGCCGGGCCGGGGGGTCGCCGTCGGCGGCGACGGGGCCAGCGGCGGAGTCGCCGTCGGCGGATTCGTCGGACGATCCGCCAGCGTCGCGGTCGCTCATTCGCGGAGGGCGTCCTCGCGCCGCGTCGCCTCCAGGGTGTCCTCCTCGACGTGGGTCGCGACGACCGCGGGCTTGTACGCGCCGCCCTCGAACAGGTCGTGGTCGCCCACGGAGGACTCCACCATCCGGGTGAACGCCCGGCGGTCGGCCGGGAGGTGGCCGTAGAGGACCTCCTCCTCGACGAGGTCGTAGACGGGGATCCGCGGCGTCAGGAGGGTGTTCTCGCCCACGATCGAGTTCTCGCCGACGCGGAAGCCCGAGGTGACCCGGCAGCCCGCGCCGAGCGAGACGCCGTCCTCGACGACGACCGGCGCGTCCTCGACGGGTTCGAGGACGCCGCCGATCAGCGTGTTGGCGCCGAGCTTGACGTTCTCGCCGAGCTGGGCGCAGGAGCCGACCGTGTCGCAGGAGTCGACGAGGGTGCCGTCGCCGACGTGCGCGCCCATGTTGACGAACGAGGGGCTCATCATGATGCAGTCGCTCCCGAGGTACGCGCCGCGCCGGATGACGGTGCCGTCGGGGGTGTTGCGGGTCCCGCGCTCGCCGAGGTCGGCGGTGTCGCGGAGCGGGAGCACGTCGTAGTAGGTGACGCCGCCGTGCTCGCGGGGCTCGGTCTCGCGCAGGCCGAAGTTCAGCAAAATGCCTCGCTTGACCCACTCGTTGGCCTCCCAGGTGGTCACGTCGTCGCCGGTCTTCTCGGCGGCGCGGACCTCGCCGGCCTCCAGCGCGGCGAGGAACTCGTCGATCACGGCCGCGTCTTCGGCGGTCGCGTCGGCGGCGGTCAGTCCCTCCTGATAGCGGTCCCACAGATCGGATACGTCGGATTCGAGCGTCATTGCGTAGTGTAAGGATGAGTGTCGGTATTTATTCGTCGATATGCGGATGCTTCGTAGTTATTCGTTTCCGGCGTCGAGCACGTCGTCGAACCCGTACCAGCCGGGGTCGCGGCCGGCGAGCCAGGCGGCGGCGTCGAGCGCGCCCTCGGCGAACACCCCGCGGTCGCCGGCGCGGTGCGTGAGCTCCAGCGTCTCGCGGTTCCCCGCCACGAGCACCTCGTGTTCGCCGGTGACGTCGCCCGCGCGCCGGGCGTGTACGCCGATCTCGTCGGGTTCGCGCGGCGCGTCGCCCTCGCGCCCGTGGACGCGCTCGTCGAGGTCGGCCCGGACCGACTCCACGTCGTCGAGGATCGACTTCGCGGTGCCCGAGGGGGCGTCGCGCTTCCCGTTGTGGTGCGTCTCGGTGAGCTCCACGTCGTAGCCGGGGAGCGCGGCCGCCGCCTCCCGGACCGCGCGGCGGAGCGCGGCGACGCCGCGCGCGAAGTTGGACGCCTTGAGCACCGGGACCGCGTCGCTCGCGGCCCGGAGGCCGTCGAGCTGGGCGTCCGCGAAGCCGGTCGTGCCGGTGACCAGCGGGACGCCCGCGTCGGCGCAGGCCCCGGCGTAGGCGACGGCCGACTCGGGGCCGGTGAAGTCGACGAGTGCGTCGGGCGTCTCGGCCGCGAGCAGCTCCCCGAGCCGGTCGGCGTCCTCGACGTCGACGCGCGCGACGGGCTCTGTCGCGGTGCGGTTGACCGCGACCGCGACGGCGACGCCCTCGCGGTCGGCGGCCGCCTCGATAACCTCGCGGCCCATTCGGCCGCCGGCGCCGGTGACGGCGACGGAGAGGGAGTGGGAGTCGGCCGCGCCGCCGCTCATTCGGCGCCCCCCGTTGCGGGCTCGACGACCTCCGGTTCGACGGTTCCGGGCGCGGCCTCGTCGTACTCGGCGAGCAGGTCACGCAGGACGTCGCGGCGCTCCTCGGAGAGCCGCGAGAGCGGCGAGCGGACCAGCGGCCCGCCCCGGTCGCGGATGTGCATCGCCTCCTTCACCGGAATCGGGTTCGTCTCGGCGAACAGCTCGCGGACGAGCGGCGAGAGCTCGTGGTGGAGCGCGCGGGCGCGGTCGTAGTCGCCGGAGAGCGCGGCGCCGACCATCGCGCAGGAGCGCTCCGGCTCGACGTTCGCAACGACGCTGATAGTGCCGGTGCCGCCGATGGAGAGCACCGGGAGCGTGAGCCCGTCGTCGCCGGAGAGCACGGAGAAGGACTCCTCGCGGGTGCGCTCGATCACCTCGCTGATGAGGTTCAGGTCGCCGGAAGCGGCCTTGTACCCCTGGATGTTCGGGTGCTCCGCGAGCTCGACCGTGACGTCGACCGGGATCGACTGACCGGTCCGACTTGGGACGTTGTAGACGATCTGTGGAAGGTCGACCTCGTCGGCGATCGTCCGGTAGTGGTTCAGGAATCCCTGCGCCTCCGGCTTGTTGTAGTACGGGGAGATGAGGAGGAGGCCGTCGGCGCCCGCGTCGGCGGCCCGCCGGGACAGCGAGAGCGCCTCGGCGGTGTTGTTGGAGCCGGTGCCGGCGATGACCGGGATGTCGTCGAGCGCGTCCCGGACCGTCTCGATCACGTCGACGTGCTCGTCGTGGGTCATCGTCGCCGACTCGCCGGTGGAGCCGACCGGGACGACCCCGTCGACGCCCGCGCGTTCGAGGTGCCGGGCGTTGTCGGCGAGCTGCGCGTGGTCGACCTCGTTATCGTCGGTGAACGGGGTCGTCATCGCGGGGTACACCCCCTCGAAGGGCTCGGTCGTCTGGTCTCGGTCCGTCTCGGTTCGGGCTCCGTAGGGCGTCGTGGTGGTCGCGTCTGTCATGGGTGCGCTGTGGGTGTCTGCGGTCGGTCGAACGCTGCTGCCGTCTGCGGTCGGCCAGTGTTCGTGGTCGTCTGCGGTCGGTCGGGAAACGAACGGTGCGCGCGGGTCGGGGGTCGTCCGGGACGGGGTCGCCACTCCCGCCGGCGGACGGCTCACGCGCGTTTTTTCGAGAAGAGCCGCGTCGCTGACGGCCTCGGCGAGCCGCGTCTGGACGCGGGTCGGATCACACCCGTACTGGACGCCTGTACCGCTTATAAGTTGTGTCTGTGGTCGAAACTGCCGCCCGGCGAGGCGCGCTCCCGGGACGCCGCGCCCGGACCGGGCACGCACACCTTTTAGGTCGCCGACGCGTCTTCACCGATCTCATGACCGATCCCGCCGAGTCGTCGACCGACCCGGACGACCCCGTCCCCCCGAGCGACGGCGCCGCGACCGACCCGGATATCCGTCCCGACACCGACGCCGACCGCCACGAGTACGACCCCGAGGCCGACCACGCCTTCCCCGACGACCGCCTCAACGAGATGCTCGACCGGATCGCCGCCGACGCGGAGATCACCGCGTACCTGGAGGCGCAGAACGTCAACCCCGTCGACCGGAAGGGGTACAACGACCACGGCGCCAAGCACGTCGAGATCGTGCGGGACCGCGCGCTCCGGCTGTACGACCTGTTGAAGGACGGCGGCGTCGAGTTCAACGGCGCTCGCCAACAGGGGCTCGACGAGGCCGACGAGCCGGTGGTCATCGCGCTCGCGGCGACGCTCCACGACATCGGCCACGTCGTTCACCGCCACGATCATCCGTACTACTCGATCCCGCTCGCGGCCGACCTCCTCGACCGCCTCCTCCCCTCCTTCTACGACGTCCCGGAGCAGGTGCGCGTGAAGGCGGAAGTGCTCCACGCCATCCTCTGTCACCACACGGAGGAGCAGCCGCTGACGCTGGAGGCCGGGGTCGTTCGGATCGCCGACGGGCTCGACATGGAGCGCGGGCGCTCGCGGGTCCCCTACGAGGAGGGCGGGCGCGGAATCAACACCGTTTCCTCGCAGGCGATCCAGCGCGTCTCGCTGCGGGAGGGCGAGGAGACCCCCGCGCAGGTCGTGATCCGGATGAACAACGCCGCGGGCGTCTACCAGGTGGACTCGCTGCTGAAGGCGAAGATGGAGGGGTCGCTGGTGGAAGACCAGATACAGACGATCGCGATCAACACCCACAGCAACAGGGACGGGTCGGAGTCGATCGTCGACCGGATCGAGCTGTAGGCCGGCCGCCCCGTGTCGCGGATCCGGGTCGTTCCGCGTCGCGGATCCGGCCGCGCCGTGTCGTAACGGCTTTGCGCGTGGCCGGAACAGTGCGGGTATGACCGACGCCGACGCGCTGGCGGACTTACGGACCGGCGCCGACTACCAGTTCGGCGCCGGCGCGGGCCGCGCCCTCTTCCCCCCGGACGACCCGTTGACGGTCCGCCGGTCGAGCGGCGGCCGCCCGCGGCAGGTCATCGTCGGCGACGTCGACGACACCCCCGGGAGCTCCGAGGGCGACCGCCTCGTCTCGTACGGCACCGACGGGCGCTTCACGCTCGGGGTCGCCGGCGGCCGGCGGCTGCGGGAGGCGTTCGACCAGCCGCGACACCGGATGGTCGTCGGCGAGGAGAGCGAGCCGTTCGTCCGCGAGGGGCGCAACGCCTTCGCGAAGTTCGTGGTCGCGGCCGACGACGGGATTCGCCCCGGCGACGAGGTGCTCGTCGTCGACGAGGCGGACGCGCTGTTCGCGGTCGGCCGCGCGGAGCTCTCCGGCGCGGAGGCCGAGGCGTTCGCGAGCGGCGTCGCGGTGAAGGTGCGGAACGGGGTCGGCGGCGGCGACGCGGAGTGACGGAACCGCCGGCGACGCCGTCGGCGACCGAAACGACCATTCCCCGCCCGCGACACGCACGCGTATGCACGTCGTCGTCAACGCCGCCCAGAGCGTCGACGGGAAGCTCGCGACGCGGCGCCGGGAGCAGCTCCGCATCTCGGGCCCGGAGGACTTCGACCGGGTCGACCGCGTCAGAGCCGCCGCGGACGCGGTGCTCGTGGGCGTCGGGACGGTGCTCGCCGACGACCCGCACCTCACCCTCGACGAGGAGGACCGCCGCGTCCAGCGCCTGCGGAACGGCCGCCCCGGCCATCCGGCCCGCGTCGTCGTCGACTCGCGAGGGCGGACGCCGACCGACGCCCGGATCCTCGACGACGCGGCGACGACGTACCTGCTCGTCTCGGCGGCGACGACGGAGGAGCGCCGCGCGGCGCTGGAGGCGGCCGGCGCCGAGGTCGTCGCGGTCGAACCCGAGACCGACGACGGTCACGTCGACCTCGCCGCGGGGTTCGCGGCGCTGGCCGACCGCGGCGTCGACCGCCTGATGGTCGAGGGGGGCGGCGAGGTGATATACTCCTGTTTCGCGGCCGACCTCGTCGACGAGCTCCACGTCTACGTCGGGTCGATGGTGATCGGCGGTCGCGGCGCCCCGACGCTCGCCGACGGCGAGGGGTTCACCGAGGCGTTCCCGCGGCTTGACCTAACCGACGCGGAGCGGTTCGACGACGGGGTCGTGCTCTCGTACGAGGTCCGCGACGACGCGTCGTGAGTCCCGCGTGAGACCGCGGCGCCCGTCCGGCGGGGGCCCGGTAGACGTTTCATAAATACTGATGGGTGTGTGATCGGTCAGCACGGATCGGCGGGTATACGGCCCGTGCTACCGGGTTACACCCGATTCACCGAAGTCTTTATATGTCGGCCGGCGGTAGAATTTGGTACCAGAACGCCTCCGGCGCTGGTAGGATCGCACGCTGAAATGAACGGGAGCTCTTGTGAACGGCCCGACGCACGACGGCGAGCACCAGCCATCCCCGGAGCGGTGATGGAGAGATAAAAAATGGTAACGAAAGACGAAGTCATCGATCAGTACGACATCGAACCGATGGACGAAGCGGACAACGTAGACCTTTCCGAGGACGACCTCGACAACGGGTCGAAGGGACAGCTCATCAAGCGCGCCGGTCAGCTGCGAGACCGACGCAACGAGCTGAACCAGATGGCCTCCGAGCGCGCCTCCAAGCGCGACGACCTCAACGCGAAGACGCGCGAGAAGGTCGACGAGGCCCAGGAACACCGCGAGAAGCGCGACGAGCTCAACGAGCAGGTCCAGGAGCACAAGGACAAGCGCAACGAGCTCAACGCCGAGGCCAACGAGCTGTTCGACGAGGTCGAGGAGCTCAAACAGGACATGGAGCTCGGCTCCGGCAAGTCCATCGAGGAGCTCAAAGAGGAGATCGAGGACCTCGAGTTCCGACAGCAGACCGAGGTTCTCGACGCGGAGGACGAGCGCGAGCTCATCGAGAAGATCGACGAGAAGCGCGAGAAGCTCGCCGAGAAGAAGGACAAGGTCGACGACACCAGCGAGCTCGACGAGCTGGTCGAGGAGGCCGAGGAGGTCCGGTCCGAGGCGTCCCAGCACCACCAGAAGGTGACGGAGCTCGCGGACAAGGCCCAGGAACACCACAACCAGATGATCGAGGCCTACCGCGAGGCCGACGACATCCGCGACGAGGCCGACGAGATGCACGAGCTGTTCGTGGAGGCCCAGGAGGCCGCCGACCGACACCACGAGGACTTCGTGCGCGTCCAGAAGCGCCTGCGCGAGCTCGACAAGGAGGAGGAGCGCGAGCGCAAGGACGAGCGCGCGGAGAAGCGCGAGGAGGAGAAGGAGGAGGCCGAGGAGATCTACCAGAAGTTCAAGGAGGGCGAGACGCTCGACACCGAGGACCTGATGAAGCTCCAGAAGACCGGCCTGCTGTAACTCGGACGACGATTTCCCCCGGTTTTGCGGCTTTTCCGATTCCCCCAGCGACGGCTCCGAGCGCGGCGGAGGCGGTCGTCGCTCGCGCCGGTCCCCGCGGCGACCCGTAGCGCCACCATATAAACGGGCGCGCCCCCAACCGACGGTATGGAGAGCGACGCGCGTTCGGACGGACGGAACCTCCTCGCGGCCGCCGTGATCGGTGCGACGGCGACGGTGGCCGGCAGGCGGATCGTCGCCCGGCTCACCCGCGGTCGGTTCGGTGACGCCGAGGAGTACAACGCGGCGAAGGTGACGGTCTCCGGACCGATCGTCCGGAAGAGCGGCCGCCCCTCGCCGCTGTCGGGACCGGGCGGGACGACGGCCGACGACGTCGTCGAGCAGATCGAGGCGGCCGACGAGGACGAGGACGTCGAGGCGCTCGTCGTCGAGCTCAACACGCCCGGCGGCGAGGTGCTCCCGAGCGACGACATCCGGCGCGCGGCCGCCGGCTTCGACGGCCCCACGGTCGCGTACGCGACCGACACCTGCGCCTCCGGCGGCTACTGGATCGCGAGCGGCTGCGACGAGCTGTGGGCGCGCGACGCGAGCCTCGTCGGCTCCATCGGCGTCGTCGGCTCCCGGCCGAACGCGGCCGGACTCGCCGACAAGCTCGGGATATCCTACGAGCAGTTCACCGCCGGCGAGTACAAGGACGCCGGCGTCCCGCTGCGCGAGATCGAGGAGGACGAGCGGGAGTACCTCCAAGGGATCATCGACGGCTACTACGACCAGTTCGTCGAGACCGTCAGCGAGGGGCGCGACATGGACCCCGGGGCGATCCGGGAGACCGAGGCGCGGGTGTACCTCGGAACCGACGCCCTGGAGATCGGGCTCGTCGACGAGCTCGGCACCGAGGACGACGTCGAGGACCGGCTCGCGGAGCTGATCGACGCGGAGCCGGAGATCCGCGAGTTCACGCCCGACCGCGGGCTCGCGGAGCGGCTCGGCATCGGCGCGGAGCGCGTGGCGTTCGCCGCCGGCAACGGCGTCGCGAGCGCCTTCACGAGCGAGGGCGGCGAGGTCGACGTCGAACTGCGGTAGACCGCGCCTCCGCTGCGGGAGGCCGGGCGACGGCCCCGCCTTCGACCGGAATCCGTCCCGACCCCGGCGAACCCCTCGCCGACGGGGAACTTTTTATCCGGGCGGATCGAGAGTCGAGGCGTGACGACGCTGGTCATCTGCATCGACCGATCCGGGGCGATCGGCCGGGCCACGAACGTCCCGATGCCGGTCGCCGGCTGGGAGGCGGTCCGGTCGCTCGTCACCGACGCCGGGCTCAGCGACCCGGAGGACGCCAGCGTCAACTGTCTGCTCGAGTCGCTTCGGGTCGCCCGCGACCTCCGGGACGAGCGCGAGGAGTCGGTCGTCGCGGTCGTGTCGGCGGAGAGCGACACCGCCGTCGGCGCCGACCGCTCGATCGCCGCCCAGCTCGACGACCTCGTGGACCGGTACGACCCCCGGGCCGCGGTCGTCGTCGTCGACTCGGCGGAGGACGAGCGGGTGCTCCCGATCGTGGAGTCGCGGATCCCCGTCGACTCCGTCGACCGCGTCGTCGTCCGCCAGGCCCGCGACATCGAGTCGACGTACTACCTGCTGAAGCAGTTCCTCGCCGACGAGCAGCTCCGGTCGACGATCCTCGTGCCGTTCGGGGTCGCCCTCCTGCTGTTGCCGGCGCTGTTCTACTGGTTCTCCCCCGCCGAGGCGGTCGCGGGCGTCGCGGGGCTGCTCGGCGCGGCGCTCCTCTACAAGGGGCTCGCGATCGACCGGTTCGTCGCCGGGATGCCGGAGCGCGTTCGGGAGGCGCTGTACGCCGGTCAGGTGTCGATCGTCACGTACGTCGTCGCCGCCGGGCTCGCCCTGGTGGGCGGGTTCTTCGGCGTGCTGTCGGCCTCGGAGCTCGGGGGCGCCCCGCGGCTCGTGGAGGCGATGGAGTTCACCTACGCCGCCGTCCCGTGGTTCGCGGTCGGGGGAGTGACCGCGGCCGTGGGGCGGCTCCTCGACGAGCTGATCCGCGACGAGGGGATCCGGACCCCCTACCTCAACCTCCCGTTCGTCATCGTCGCCGTCTCGCTCGTCGTCCGCGGGTTCGCGGGCTACTTCCTCGCGCAGGAGTCGGTGATCGACCCGTTCGAGCCGATCGGCGTGGGCGTGACGCCCGTCCAGCGGCTCGCGGCGTTCATCGTCGCGGGAATCGTCGTCTCGCTGATCGGCGTCAAGCTCGCGAGCGACGTCGGGACCGAGACGCTGGAGGACGTCATCGACGCGGACCGGGAGACGGACGGGAAGTGAGGGCCGGGGAGGCGAGGGCTCCGCACCCCGACCGCGCCTATTCCCGCGGTCTCCGCACCCCGACCGCGCCTATTCCCGCGGTCTCCGCACCCCGACCGCGCCACTTTTCTCGGTCGCGGCCGCGTGAGCGCCCATGAACGTGTACGGACTGATCGGGAACCCGGTCGAGCACTCGCTGTCGCCGCCGCTCCACGAGGCCGGCTACGAGGCGCTCGGGATCGACGCGCGCTACGTCACCTTCGAGCCCGACGCCGACGCCGCGGCCGCGGCGGTCTCCGGCGCGGCCGACCTCGGCGTGGCCGGCCTCAACGTCACGGTGCCGTTCAAGCGCGACGTCCTCGACGCGGTCGACGCCGCCCCCCTCGCCGAGCGCATCGGCGCGGTCAACACGGTCGACTTCGGGCCGCTGCGCGACGGCGACGCCGACCGCCCCCGCGGCTACAACACCGACGCGGCCGGCGTGAAACGGGCGTTCGCGCGCCACGACGTCGCGCTCGACGGTCGAGAGGCGGTCGTCGTCGGGGCCGGCGGCGCCGGCCGGGCGGCGGCGTTCGCGCTGGCCGACGCGGGCGCGAGCGTGACCGTGACGAACCGAACCGCGGAGCGCGCCGTCTCCCTCGCCGAGGCGGTCCCCGGGGCGACCGGCGGCGGCCTCGACGACCTCGGCGAGCGCGTCGCCGAAGCGGACGTGCTGGTCAACGCGACCAGCGTCGGGATGGAGGCCCCCGACGAGACGCCGGTCCCCGCGGCGCACCTCCACGGCGACCTGGCGGTGCTCGACGCGGTGTACGCGCCGATCGAAACGCGGCTCCTGCGGGAGGCGGCCGACGCGGGCGCGACGACGATCGACGGGGCGTGGATGCTGCTGTTCCAAGGGGTCGAGGCGTTCGAGATATGGACCGGACGGGAGGCGCCCGTCGACGCGATGAACGCGGCGCTGCGGGCGGAGTTGGAGTGAGCGCGGAGCGGGGCCGAGGCGGCCCCCGTCAGATCAGTCCGGGCGTCGCCAGCAGCCCGGCGGTACCGACGAGCGCCACGGAGAGCCCGGCGGCGCCGTAGAGGAACGGCTTCGCGTCGCGGGCCGGCTCGCGGAGCTTGCCGGCGTCGAGCCCGTCGGCGAGCTTCCCGCTCGCGACCTCGACGAGCCCGGTGATCAGGAACCAGAGCGCGATCATCGTCAACACGAGGTGGCCGCGGCCGGTCCCGGTGAGCGACTCGACCGTGTACAGCGTCCCGGCCATGTGACCGCCGGACGCGAGGAAGGCGAGGGCGGCGATCCGAGTGATCCACCGGAGGCGGCCGACGATCGCCCCGAGGGCGTCGCCGTCGACGTCGCCGCGGAGCGCCGGCGGCAGCACGGCGAGGGTGACGAACAGCACGCTGCCGGTCCAGAGGATCGCGAAGCCGACGTGGAGCGACCACATGACCGGGTTGACGATGTCCATATCCGCCGGAGGGACCGACGCAACTTATAAACAGGCGAGACGGAGTCGCCGGACGCCAGGGGCGGTAAGCGACGGGGAACGGCCGACGGCGAGGGTTTTTAAATATCCCACGTTCGTATGCTTCGTCGATGGCCCTACTGCAGAAAATCAAGGAGAAACTCGGGTTCGGGACCGGCCGCGCCGAACGCGACGAAACGGAGACGGAAGTGACCGTCGAGAGCGACCCCGAACAGGGATCGGAGTCGGAACCAGAACCGGCGAGCGACGCCGACGACGCGGTCCCGGACGAGGGAACGGACGCCGACGAGCCGGCCGCCACGGAGACCGAGGCGGCCGCATCGACCGATTCGCTGGTCGACGAGGAGGGCGCCGCCGAGGATCCGTCCCAGGCGGCCGAGCCGGCGGAAGCGGCGGGGGTCGCCGACGAGGCGGTCGAAGCCGACGACGAGGCGGTCGAAGCCGACGACGAGGCGGTCGAGGTCGAGGAGACGGGCACCGACGTCGAGGAGCTCAAGGGGATCGGTCCCGCCTACGCCGAGCGGCTCGCCGAGATCGGTATCGACAGCGTCGAGCAGCTCGCGGCCGCCGACGTCGACGCGGTCGCGGAGGGCGCCAGCGTCGGCGAGAGCCGCGCCGCGACGTGGATCGACCGGGCGAAGGAGTTCTGAGACCGGCGACCGCAACTGTTTCGTCGTGCGCGCCGAACCGAGTGACATGGAGCGATCGGTACACACCGACCGGGACGGCTTCCGGGAGGTCGCCGCGGCGGCGCCCGCGGGGACCCGGGTCCCGGTCGAGCTCCGGGTCGCCGTCGGCGATCCCTTCGCGGCCTACCGCCGGGCCCGCGACGGCCCCGGCGGGTTCTGCTACGAGACCACCGGCGGCCAGTCAGGCTGGGGATACTTCGGCGTCGACCCGGTCGAGCGGCTGACCGTCTCGGACGAGGCGGTCGTTGCGACGGGGGGCGGCGAGGACGTCGCCTCGGTCGGCAACGCATCCGACAGCCCGGACGCCGGCCGCCGGAGCCCGACCGGCGACTACCGCCGCCCGAGCCCGACGCTCGCGGCGCTTCAGGGCCTCCTCGACGGGGAGCGGCTCGCGCGGGGCGACTGCGAGGTCCCCTACCCGTGCGGCGCGTTCGGCTGGCTCTCCTACGACGTCGCCCGCGAGCTGGAGTCGTTTCCGGCGTCCGCGCCGGCAGGCCCCGGCGCGGTCGACGACCGCGGGCTCCCGCGGCTCCAGATCGGCGTCTTCGACCGCGTCGCGGCGTGGGAGTGCCCGGTGGCCGACGCTGAGGACGCCGAGGGCGCCGAGAGCGCTGAAAACGACGAGGACGCGGACGAGGCGTCGTCCGTTACCCTCCGCGTGACCGCCTGTCCGCGCGTCCCGGCGGGAGTCGACGACCCGACGGCCGACCGCGACGCCCTCGACGCGCTGTTCGACGAAGGGGCGGCGCGGGCTGGCGGCCTGATCGACCGGATCGAGACGGGCGATCCCGAGGTCGGCCCCGCGCCCGATCCGGACGCATCGACGGCGACCTTCGAGAGCGGCGTCGGCCGCGAGGGGTACGCCGAGGCGGTCCGCCGCGTGAAGGGGTACGTCCGCGACGGCGACACCTTCCAGGCGAACGTCTCGCAGCGCCTTCGCGCCCCCGCCGCCGTCCACCCGGTGGAGGCGTACGACGCGCTCCGGCAGGTGAATCCGGCCCCGTACTCCGGGCTGATCGAGTTCTCGCGGGAGGCGGAGACCGGACGAGACGGCGGCGACGCGGCGGGAACGCCCCCCTCCGGCGTCGACCTCGTGAGCGCGAGCCCGGAGCTCCTCTTGGAGCGTATCCCGACCGACGACGCCGACCGGGGCGCCCGGCTCGTGACGGAGCCCATCGCCGGGACGCGGCCGCGCGGGGAGACGGCGGAGGCGGACGCGGCCCTGGAGGCGGAGCTCACCGACGACGCGAAGGAGCGCGCGGAGCACGCGATGCTCGTCGACTTGGAGCGCAACGACCTCGGGAAGGTGTCGCGGTTCGGCACGGTCGACGTCGCGGAGTACCGCCGCGTGGACCGGTACAGCGAGGTGATGCACCTCGTCAGCCTCGTCGAGGGCGAGGCGCGCCCGGACGTGGGGCTCGCGGACGCGGTCGCGGCGTGTTTCCCCGGCGGGACGATCACGGGCGCGCCGAAGCCGCGGACGATGGAGATCATCGACGAGCTGGAGGCGACGCGCCGGGGGCCGTACACCGGCTCGATGCTCGCCGCCGGCTTCGACGGCCGCGCGACGCTGAACATCGTGATCCGGACCCTGGTCCGGCACGGCGCGGCGTACCACCTGCGCGTCGGGGCCGGGATCGTCCACGACTCCGAGCCCGACGCGGAGTACGAGGAGACGCTCGACAAGGCGCGGGCGCTCGTGACCGCCATCGACGAGGCGCTCGCCGCCGGCGAGATGGCGGTGGACGGGGACGGGAGCGCGAGCGACGCGGAGGAGCCGGAGGCGGGCGATGACTGACGCGTCGACCCCCGGAGCCGACGGCGGGGCTCCCGTACGCGCCGACACCGTGGACGCCACCGACGCCGCCGACGCCGAAGGCGGCTGGCGATCGGGCGTCGGGGATTCGGACGCCCGGGTGCTCGTCGTCGACAACTACGACTCGTTCGCGTACAACCTCGTCCAGTACGTCGGCGAGGTCGCCGGCGCGGTCGCGGTCCGGCGGAACGACGCGGTCGACCTCGACGGGATCCGCGCGCTCGACCCGGACGGCGTCGTCGTCTCGCCGGGGCCGGGCACCCCCGCCGAGGCGGGCGTCTCGACCGCCGTCTTCGACCTCGATCGGCCGGTGCTCGGGGTCTGCCTCGGTCACCAGGCGCTGTGCGCCAACCGCGGAAGCCGGGTGGGTCACGCACCGGAGGTCGTCCACGGGAAGCCGTCGACGATCACCCACGACGGCTCCGGGGTGTTCGCGGGGCTCCCCGACCGGCTCCGAGTCGGGCGATATCACTCGCTGTGCGTCGAGCGCGCCGACCTGCCGGACGAGGTCGTCGAGACGGCCCGCACCGAGGACGAGCGCGAGGTCGTGATGGGCGTGCGCCACCGCGAGAAACCGCACGTCGGCGTGCAGTTCCACCCGGAGAGCATCCTCACCCCGCGGGGAAAGGCGATGGTGGCGAACTTCGTGGAGGCGTGCGAGACGCACGAGCGGGGGACCGCCGATGAGTGAGGGAGAGTCGCTCCGATATCACGTCGACGGCGAGGTCGTGCCCGCGAGCGAGGCGACCGTCTCGGTCGAGGACCGCGGGTTCGCCTACGGCGACGCCGCCTTCGAGACGATGCGCGCCTACGGCGGCGAGGTGTTCCGGTGGGACGACCACGCGGCGCGGCTCGCCGACACCTGCGAGACGCTCGGGCTCGACCACGGCCTCGCGGACGGCGACCTGAAGGAGCGGATCGACGAGACGCTCGCGGCCAACGACCTCGCCGACGCGTACGTCAAGCTCTCGGTCACCCGCGGCGTCCAGCCCGGCACGCTCGACCCGAAACCGGAGGTCGACCCGACCGTCGTCGTGATCGCGAAGCCGCTCCCCCGAGGCGGGGTGGACTCGGAGCCGGTTCACGACGGTCCGGCCGCGGTCCAGACGACGAAAACGCGGAAGCCGTCCTCGCGAGCGCTCCCCGCCGACGCGAAGACGCACAACTACCTCAACGGGATCTTGGCCCGGCTCGAACTCCGGGTCACGGGCGCGGACGAGGCCCTCATGCTCGACGCCGACGGCAACGTCGCCGAGGGGGCGACCGCGAACCTCTTCTTCGCCGACGGCACCGCCCTCAAGACCCCCTCGCTCGACGGGCCGATCCTCCCCGGCGTCACCCGCCGGACAGTGATCGATATCGCCGAGGACGAGGGGATTCCGGTCGAAGAGGGGACGTACGCCCCCGACGCGGTCCGCGAGGCCGACGAGGTGTTCCTCACCAACTCGACGTGGGAGATACGGCCCGTCGAGACTGTCGACGGCCTCGCGGTCGACGGGG
>NZ_NHPE01000063.1:0-71132 GCF_002252895.1 Halorubrum sp. Eb13
GCGGTTGCGGTGCGGGGCGGGACTCAAAGGGGCAGTCGCGAGGACGAAGCACGGCGCAGTAAGCACCGCAGCGAAGGAGCGTCAGCGACTGAGCGAGGAGCGCAGCAAGCCGCGCGAGTCCTCGCGGCTGGGGCTTTGGAGGTGTTCACTACCGATCCACAGTCAGCTATTTATAAACGAGCGGCTGGGGCTTTGGAGGTGTTCACCGTCGATCCACAGTCAGCTATTTATAAACGAGCGACTGGGGCTTTGGAGGTGTTCACCGCGGAGTGGTCAGTCGGTCATCTGCGAGCGATCGAGGCATAAAAGACGTTCGCTGCGGAATCTACCGCTTACTTCGCGACCTTCGCCTCGAACTTCTCGCGGACCTTCTCCATCTTCGGCTTGGCGTGGAAGCTGCAGTACGCGTCGTTCGGGTTCTTCGCGAAGTAGTCTTGGTGGTGCTCTTCCGCCCGGTAGAACGTCTCTAACCGGTCGAGCTCCGTCACCACGTCGTCGTCGTACTCCTCGTCGAGCGCGTCGATGTACGCGGCGGCGAGCTCGCGCTGGTCCTCGTCGTGATAGAGGACGATCGAGCGGTACTGGCTCCCCACGTCGGGACCCTGGCGGTTCAGCTGGGTCGGGTCGTGGATCTCGAAGAACGCCTCCAGCACCTCGTCGTAGGCGATGACGTCGGGATCGAACTCGACCTGCACGACCTCGGCGTGGCCGGTGTTGCCGGAGCACACCTGCTTGTACGTGGGGTCGTCGACGTGGCCGCCCGCGTAGCCGGAGGTGACCGACTCGACGCCGGCGAGCTGTTCGAGCGCCGCCTCGATACACCAGAAGCACCCGCCGCCGAGCGTCGCGGTTTCGAGCTGATCGGACATATACTCGTTCTAAGGGCTCGGAGACGTATTAATGACGCGCGCTTAGGTGTGAACGATGGTGGCGAACCCAGACGTTTATTTATAAGTCTCTGACGACGGATCGTCGGTCAACACCGCCAAATCCCCAGCCGTGAGGAGCGCGCACGCTCGCTGCGCTCCTCGTCACTCGCTTCGCTCGTTCCTGCGGTGCTTACGTCGCCTCCGCGCTCCTCACGGCTGCCCCTTTGGGTCCCACCCGCACGGCACCGCAGCCTCACACCTCCCCAGCCTCGGCGGACGGCCCGGCGCGGGCGGAGCCGCGCCGGACCGCCGCCTCCCTCGCACGCGCTGCTCGGCCGCGGAGGGCCTCGCAGGCGCGCGCCACCGCACGAGTTCAGTTATAAACAACTCGCACCCCGCTATTTAATTCGCTGAACCGCCCAGACTCGTACATGGACGAACTCGCGGACCTGACTGAGGAGCTGGTCGGCATTCCCTCCCACGAGGACGAGACCGACGCCGGCGACGCGATCGAGGAGTGGCTCCGCGCCGAGACCGACGCGCGGGTCGAGCGCGACGCGGTCGGCAACGTGATCGCTTACAAAGGCGCGACGGAGGACCCCGACGCCGACACCCTCGCGCTGGTCGGCCACCACGACGTGGTCCCGCCGGCCGAGCGCCAGACGACCGGCGACGGGAAGGCCGGCGAGTACGTCGTCGAGCGCCGCGACGGGCGGATTCACGGGCGCGGATCGGCCGACATGAAGGGCGCGGTGGCGGCCTGCATGCTCGCGTTCCGCGACGCCGAGCCGCCGGCGGGCCGCGAGCTCGCGGTCGCCTCGTTCGTCGGCGAGGAGGTCGGCGGGACCGGCGCGCGCCACGCGATCGACGAGGGGTTCGCTCCCGACCGCGCGGTCGTCGCCGAGGGGTCGACGGACTACTCGAAGCCGGGCGTCACCGACGTCGCGGTCGCGCACAAGGGCCGGCGCGCGTCGACGCTGGTCGCGCACGGGACCGCGGCGCACGCCTCCGAGCCCGAGCGCGGCGAGAACGCGATCTACCGCGCCAGCGACGCGATCGACGTCGTCCGCGACCTCGACGCCCCGGAGGCGACCGTCTTCGGCGAGGCCGTCACGGGGTCGCTCGCGGTCACGATCGTCCACGGCGGCGAGACGTGGAACGTGACCCCGGAGCGCTGCGAGGTGACGATCGACGAGCGCACCGTCCCCGGCGACCGCGCCGACCTCGCCCGCGCAGCCGAGGCGGTCGCGGGCGTCGAGTTGACCGTCGAGCAGGACCTCCCGCCGATGGCCTGCGGCGACGACGCCTTCGCCGAGGCCGCGCTCGCGGTCGCCCGCGAGGTCCACGACGGACTGGGGCTCGACGCGCCCGAACACGTCGTCAAGCCGCACGCGACCGACGCGGGGTGGCTCGCCGGGGCCGGGACCGACTGCCTCGTCTGCGGCGCCTCCGAGCCGGGCGAGGCGCACACCGACACGGAGAGCGTCGGGATCGACGTCCTCGACCGGTGTTATCGCATTTACGAAGGAGTCGCCGAACGGCCGTTCTGAGCGGTCACTCGGCACGCCGTGCGACGCGGTATGGAAGGGGTTTTATGCGCCCCGCGGAAACTGTGGGCTACTATGGGAAATAAATCGAAGGCTCAAAAGAAGCGTCTGGCGAAGGCGGAACGCCAGAACACCCGCGTCCCGGCGTGGGTCATGATGAAGACGGACATGAACGTGACGCGAAACCCCAAGCGGCGCAACTGGCGCCGGAACGACCTGGACGAATAAATGAGCACCAGCGACTTCGAGGAGCGCGTCGTCACCGTGCCGCTCCGCGACGCCAACGACAAGCCGGTACAGGAACGCGCCGACTTCGCGATGCGGATCATTCGCGAGCACCTCGCGCAGCACTTCTCCGTCGACGAGGCGGACGTCGTCATCGACACCTCGGTCAACGAGGCGGTCTGGGCGAACGGGCGCCAGAACCCGCCGAGCAAGGTCCGCGTCCGCGCGGCCAGGTTCGTCGAGGACGGCGAGCCCGTCGTCGAAGCCGAGTACGCCGAGTAACGTGTTACGGGCGACTTTCACCGGCTCGTCGTACGTGGGCGTGTTCGCCCGCGCGATCGACGACCTCCTGTTGGTCCGGCCGGACGTCGACGAGGAGCTCGCCGAGTCTCTCGGCGAGGAGCTGGGCGCCGAGCCCCTCCTCACGACGGTCGGCGGCGCCAACACCGTCGGCTCCCTCGCGACGGGCAACGAGAACGGCGTTCTCGTCTCCGCGCGGGCGACCGAACGGGAGCAGTCGCGGATCGCCGAGGCCGCCGACCGCGAGGTGGGCGAGCTCCCCGGCGAGATCAACGCGGCCGGCAACGTCGTCCTCGCGAACGACTACGGCGCCTACGTCCACCCGGACCTCCCGCGCGAAACGATCGTGACGATCAGAGAGACCCTCGGCGTCCCCGTGTCCCGCGGCGACCTCGGCGACGTTCGCACCGTCGGGACGGCGGCGGTCGCCAACAACGCCGGCGTGCTCTGTCATCCCAAGTCGACCGAATCGGAGCTGCGAGACGTCGAGGAGGCGCTCGATGTCCGGGCCGATCTCGGCACGGTCAACTACGGCGCGCCGCTGGTCGGCTCCGGGCTCGTCGCCACCGACGAGGGATACGTCGTCGGCGATGACACCACCGGCCCCGAGCTGGGTCGGATCGAAGAGACGCTCGGCTTCATCGACTGACGCCCGCGTCGCCGACGGCCGCTGTTCATCGCGGTTCGGTCGACCCCTCTCCCCCGACTCGCTTCTCCCGCTGTGTTACCGACTGCAGGCGAGCCGTGGGCGAGACGCTCGCGCTCGTCGCGCTCGTCGCCGTCCACGCGCTCGCAGTGTCGTACCGGCTGGCCGGACCTGACCGGGTAGCCGGCCCGGAGACGGCTCGATCCGTCGAGGATACCACCGGAATTCGGGCCCGTCGCCCCGAACGAAGCCGGTCCCGCTTCGGTGCCGGTCTCTCGCCTTTTAGGAAGATACTTCCCTGTCCCTGCCGGATCGGAGAACATGAGTACCTACACGGTGAGTGGACGGTTCCAGAGTCGAGGCGACTTCCAGCCGTTCACGAAGGAGGTCGAGGCAGAGAACGAGGACCTCGCCCGCGAGCGCATCTACACCACGGTCGGGAGCCAGCACAACCGGAAGCGCACCCAGATCGAGATCGAGGAGGTGTCCGCGGCATGATGGGCGGCGGACAACAGCAGCTCCAGCAGCTCTCCCAGGAGCTGCAGGCGCTCGACGAGGAGATCGAGGCCCTCGAAGCGGAGATCGCCGACTACCGCGAGGAGCAGTCCGACATCGACGACGCGGTCGAGGCGATCGAGACCCTCGACACGGGCTCGACGGTGCAGGTCCCGCTCGGCGGCGGCGCCTACGTCCGCGCCGAGGTCCAGGACATCGACGAGATCATCGTCTCGCTCGGCGGCAACTACTCCGCGGAGCAGAGCGAAGGCGACGCCATCGACGTGCTTCGGCGCAAGCAGGAGGCGCTCAACGACCGCATTGAGGAGACGCAAGAGGAGGTCGACGAGCTCGAGTCCGAGAGCCAAGAGCTCGAACAGCAGGCCCAGCAGATGCAACAGCAGATGCAGCAGCAGCAGATGCAGCAGATGGGGCAGGGCCAGGGCGACGAGGAGTAAGGTAGACCGTGTTCGACGGACTGAAGGACAAGCTCTCGGGGTTCCGAGAGGACGTCGAGGAGAGCACTGACGTCGAGGCGGACCCCGCCGAGGGCGACGAGCCGACCCCCGACGAGACGACCGCGAGCGACGCCGCCGACGCGGACGGTGACGCGGAGGCGGTCGCGGCCGAAACGGGGGCCGACGTCGAGGCGAAGTCCGACGATAGCGACGCGGACGACGACGAGCCGAGCACCTTCCAGCGCGCGAAGGCGTTCGCCACCGGTCGGATCATCATCGAGGAGGAGGACCTCGAAGAGCCGCTGTGGAACCTCGAGATGGCCCTCCTCGAGAGCGACGTGGAGATGAGCGTCGCCGAGCGGATCCTCGACACCGTCCGCGAGAAGATGCTCGGCGAGTCGCGCAAGCAGGTCGAGACGACCGGCGAGCTGGTCGAGTCGGCGCTCCACGACGCGCTGCTCGACGTGATCGCGGTCGGCCAGTTCGACTTCGAGGAGCGGATCGCGGCGGCCGAGAAGCCGGTCACCATCGTCTTCACCGGCGTCAACGGCGTCGGGAAGACGACGAGCATCGCGAAGCTCTCCGAGTGGCTCGCCGACCGCGGCTACTCGTCGGTGCTGGCGAACGGCGACACCTACCGGGCCGGCGCCAACGAGCAGATCGCGGAGCACGCAGACCGGCTCGGTCGAGAGCTGATCTCCCACGACCAGGGCGGCGACCCCGCGGCCGTCATCTACGACGGCGTCGAGTACGCCGCGGCCAACGACGTCGACGTCGTGCTCGGCGACACGGCCGGGCGGCTTCACACCAGCGACGATCTGATGGCGCAGTTGGAGAAGATCGACCGCGTCGTCGACCCGGACATGACGCTGTTCGTCGACGAGGCGGTCGCGGGACAGGACGCCGTGAACCGCGCGAAGGAGTTCGACGACGCCGCCGAGATCGACGGGGCCATCCTGACGAAGGCCGACGCCGACTCCTCCGGCGGCGCCGCGATCTCGGTGGCGTACGTCACCGGGAAGCCGATCCTCTTCCTGGGGACCGGACAGGGGTACGACGACCTCACGCTGTTCGAGCCCGAGGAGCTCGTCGAGAGCCTGCTCGACGAGGAGTAGGGCCGGACCGGGTCAGTTGGTTCGGTGACCGCGGGTCAGTCGGCTCGGTGACCGCCGAGTCGGCGGTCGTGCGACCCTCCCTCCGACTACCCTTCCCCGACCATCCGCTCTTCTTCGTCCCACTCGCGCTGGCGGAGCTCGTACTTCTGTATCTTCCCCGTCGCCGTCGTCGGGAGCTCAGCGACGAACTCCACCTCGCCCGGCGTCTTGTAGTCGGCGACGCGCTCGCGGACGAACGACTTCAGATCCTCCGTCGTCGCGCCCGCGTCATCGGGGTCGCCGCCCTCGGGGACGACGAACGCCTTCGGGGTCTCGCCCCACCGCTCGTCCGGCGCGGGGATGACCGCCACGTCGGAGACGACCGCGTGCTCGAAGAGGGTGTCCTCTAACTCGATCGAGGAGATGTTCTCGCCGCCGGAGATGATGATGTCCTTCTTGCGGTCCTGGATCGAGACGAAGCCGTCCTCGTCGACGACGGCCAGGTCGCCCATGTGGTAGTACCCCTCCAGCCGCTCCGAGAACGCCTGCTCGGTGGCCTCGGGCTTGTTCCAGTAGCGGTCCATCACCTGGTTGCCGCGGACGACGATCTCGCCGATCGTCTCGCCGTCGGCGGGCACGTCCTCGCCGTCCTCGTCGACGACGCGCACGTCGGTGCCGAGGTAGCCGATCCCCTGCGTCTTCTTCACCGCGAAGCGGTCGGGCGAGCCCGCCTCGAAGTGCCGCTTCGCGTCCGAGGTGGTGATGAGGGGGCCGGTCTCGGTCGCGCCGTACACGTGTTTGAGCTCCCAGCCGAACTCCTCCTCGACGGTGCGGATCGTCGCCTCCGGCGGCGCCGCGCCGGCGGTCGCGGCGCGCACGTCGCTGTCGCCGGTCGTCGCCCCGCCGTGTTCGGCGTAGTGGTCGCCCAGCATGTTGAGCACGGTCGGCGCCGCACAGAAGTACGAGACGTCCTCCTCGCGGATCCGGGCGAACACCGCGGCGACGTCGACGCCGCGGGTGCAGACGTGCCGGGCGCCCATTCCGGTGATCGCGTAGATATGGCCCCACCCGTTGACGTGGAACATCGGGAGCGTCCAGAGGTAGACGTCGTCGTCGGTGATCTCCTGGTGGATCGCGATGAGGTACGCGTGGAGGGTCTCGGCGCGGTGCGTGCGGCAGACTCCCTTCGGGTCGCCGGTCGTCCCCGAGGTGTAGTTGATCGTGATCACCTCGTCCTCGTCCATCTCCGGGCGCTCGTAGGCGTCGGGGTCGGCGTCCGCGAGCGCCCCGTCGAACGACTCCCAGTCGCCCGCGACCGCGTCGGCGTCGTTCGTGAGGAACGTCTCCGTCGGCACCTCGTCGCGGACCGCCTCGATCCGGTCGGCGTACTCGGCGTCGGCGTAGATCGCGTCGACGCCCGCGTCGGAGAGCATGTACGCGAAGTCGTCGGGCGTGAGCCGGTAGTTCAGCGGGGTGTGGACCGCGCCGACCTGCATCGCGCCGTACGCCGCTTCGAGGTGGTAGTGCGTGTTCGGGTCCAACACCGCGACGCGGTCGCCCTTCTCGATCCCGCGCGCCCGGAGGGCGGCCGAGAACCGATCCGCGCGCTCGCCGAGCTCGGCGTAGGTGTACCGCGTGCCGTCGGTGGCGAGCACGGCCTCCTCGTCCGCGTAGTGCCGGCGCGCCCGATCCAGAAAGTCCGTCGTCAGTAGCGGTTTTCGCATCGATTTATCACTATTTTTGATTGATAAAAGCGTTTGCGGCCGGCACAAGGCGGCGCCGCCGCCGGTGGCCGTCGGATCTCACCGGCATCGTCGCGAGGCCCCCGCCGTCGCGGTGCCGCGAGGTTTTCCCCGTCTCGGAGGGTTCAGGGCGTATGAGCGACGGATCCGGCCGGTCGACGTTCACCGAGGGGTACGCGGTCCCCATCGCCGGGCTCCTGTCGCTGTTCTTCGCGCTCATGGCGGGGCTGACCGCGGGTCGAGCGCTCTCCGGCGACCCCGCCGACGCGGTCCTCCCGGTCGCGTTCGCGCTCGGCGCGATCCTCGCGCTGCGGTTCCGGCAGAAACACGCCGGGTCGGAGTGAGTCGACCGAGTGATGCCCCGACTGCGCCGGCGATCCCGCCGCCGTCCGTATATAAACCGTGCGTGGTCGAATCGCACACGGGCGACGGGATCAGAACCCTTAACAGTCGCAACGGGTTTTGATACGATAGCGGGATGGGATAGCCAGGAGATTCCGCCGGGCTCATAACCCGGAGATCGGTAGTTCAAATCTACCTCCCGCTACTGTTCGTTTGCGGCCGCGGTCTCCTGGGCGTTTTTAATTCCCCTGAGCGACGCACCCGTCAACTCTAAGCGATCGAAGAGGGTGAAAGTCAGAACTCCTCGTCGTACGTGATTGAGATGCGTCTGTCCGCTTCGTCGCCGGATATCTCGGCGCTGACCGTCCCTTCGTCGATTTTGAGTCCTACCAACAGGTCGTCCCTTTCGAAGCCGCGCTCGCAGTTGATCTCGGCCACGAGTTGCCCGGACTCGTTCGAGAGGTCCGTGAGTGTCGATTCCACCGTGGTATTGAGGCCGTCAGGCACATCAACGTCAACGTCGACCGACGTGACGCGGACCGACGCGTCGAAGCGATTCGTGACGGTAACGATCGAGACGATCTTCATCGGCGCGTTCGTGCGTTGCCGTTCGTTTCGTTCACGATTTCGTTGAACCCAATCCGGATCTCCGCGGACATTAATCTCAGCCCGCGTGGGCGCGTGAGTCATCGACTGCATCGGCTTCGATACCCCTGTCAGCCGTCGCCGACGCTTATTGCCCCGTGGGACCGTCGTACTCAAGTCGCCCGGTCAGAAAGCTATCCGCTCGGGCGTGGTTCGAATCGTAATCACCGACGTCGAGTCAAGTGAAAACACCTGACAGCACGACATCCGCCATTATAAACTAGATCCGGAGACTCCGCTGGAGATTGGTACTACTTGTCGAGTAATCTGCATGATAAAATGGTGTCTCTGGAATGTTACGGGACGTATGGACGGTTGGGACTGTTCGGGAAGTTATATGCTGTCACGACGTTCTTGAAGATCTCTGAATCCTCTGAAGCAGCGTTCACTCCGATGTCAGCGTTGTAAACTTGACCGACATCACCGGCAGGGATGTCATAGAATCCGAGGGCAATGTCCACGCTTTCACCTGGTGGGACGAACACACCCCATTGTCCGGGAGCCCCGCTAGTCCCCATGCCTGAGGAGGTACCATCTCCACCGTCCATGCCACTTCCTGTACCATTTGCAAGGGCATTAGCCTGCATGGAGAGGTATGACGTGACATAACCATTGCCGCTAATCGATGCATTCAGATCATTAAGATTTACCCAGACCAGCACAAGTTCCGTCCCCTGATTACTGACGGTCAGAAGATCGGTGAATTCTGTAGTTGCATTTGCATTAAGTCCGGTTCCATTTCCGTTGTTGTCGAAATTAATTTCCAGCGTACCGTTAGTTTCTGCAGTGTAATCAGGATCCCCAGTGATTCCTAGATATGCGTTGGTATCTGTGCTGACTTGAGTGCTGATCGCCCTCTCCGCACTGGCTGATGACAACGCACCACTACCCATTGCAGCCACCCCGCCGGCGGCGAGCGATCCCAGTCCGACTATGAATTTGCGTCGTTGCATTGGTTTTCAAACCTCGTTGTGTCGCGCCCGTTCACGAACGCCGACGACTCCCGACGCCGGTCCGTCGTCGCCGTCCACGGGGCGTATTCCGCTCAAGAGGCGAGACTCCCTTTGGAATATACCGCCAGCGGAACTGGGAGAGAGTGTCTGTAAATGAGGAATAGGCTCTATGGAGAGTGAGCAAGATCCCTTTGTCGAACTGCCTGAGTCTCTTTACATGGGCTTAACGCTCACGCGCCGACCGCAAGAGATCATATATGATAAAATACATTATTTCTGTATAATTAATTCGAGTTAGAAGCAGTTTATTGGCGATACCCACGAGTCTGTCGGAATAATATGTCATATCGAATAGCTTCTTCTCAACCGGTGGTAGAGGGGCTTTGTCATCGTTTCCGCTATCTATAGTAAAGTGATACTGGATTGACTCTATTGACGAGATGTGTGTAGGGCGGAGGGAGCATGGCTGAGGCACAGACAGAGACGAGTAACACGGTCGACGGCGACGCTGAGTTGGCGTCGAGAGAGGAACCGGACTTCACCAGAGACGACGTCTTCGAGGTGCTCAGCAACCAGCGCCGCCGCTACGCGATTCACTACCTCAAACGACGGAACGGGGACCCCGTCGCTGTCTCGGAACTCACGGACTGGGTCGCGAGCTGGGAGTACGGAAAGGAGATCGACACGCTCGATCACCGCGAGCGGAAGCGCGTGCGAAACGCCCTCCGGCAGTTCCACCTGCCGAAGATGGCCGAGTACGGATTCGTCGACTACGACTCCCAGCGCGGCGTCATCGAACTCACGGAGGCGGCCTCGGACGCCAACTTCTACGTCGACTCGCTGACCGGGCGTGACATTCCGTGGAGCGCCTACTACTGCGGGCTGTCCATGATAAGTGTCGTCTGCCTCGTCGGGATCTGGGTGGGTGTACACCCGTTCTCGCTGGTGTCGCCACTCCACTTCGGCGTCTTCCTCGTGACGGCGCTGTCGGTGTCGGCGACGGGACACCTCTACGACAACTACTGCCGGATGCGACTCGGCGCGAGAAGCAGACCGCCCGAGGTGGATGACGAATGAGTCGACGTCGATACCTGTCTCTCGCCGTCGCGCTCCTCGCCGTGACGGCGCTCGTGGCGGGCACCGGAGGGTTCAGCACGACGGCGACCGACCGAGGCGTGTCCGTCGAAGTCGCCGAGGATCCGAACGCGTTCCTGGGTCTCGAACAGACGCAACGCAGCGGCGAGAACCTGACGGCGACGGTGAACGCGGCGCAGACCGACAACGGGACCGAGACCCTGAGCGACGGAGGGAACGAGACGACGGCCACGAACGCGACGGGGAATACGACCAGAAACGAGACAACGAACGCCACGCGGGGTGACGAGAACGAGACCGCGTACGTGGACGTGACGGTGATCAACCAGTTCCCGGCGGGAACGCGGCTCGCGACGGTTGAGGTGACCGCCCAGGGTAAGTCGGTCGAACTCGGTCCGCTCGCCCCGGGCGAGCGCGCGACGCAAACGTTTTCGTCCGTCTCCTGCGGGGACTCGATCGGGATCAAGGCGTCCGGAGACGGCGTGGCCGTGCGTCTCACGCGGACGGTGAGCTGTAGCTGATCCGGGCTCCGAACGCGAGGTCGGAGCAACCACTGTATCCCCACCGTCGGTTGTTAATACGGCGTTAAGACCGTATCGCACCGTATATCTAAACGCACGAACTGCGAACGCATTACTCGACACGGTGACACGATGACCGACTCGGACAATCCCTACCGAATCCCCCGCGTTCCGGCTGAGGCTCTCCGATCGCTTCCGCAATGCCTCCCCGGCACGGCGCCGAACGCCCCGAAGCGGAACGCGCTCGTCGTTCTCGTGTACGCCTTCGCGTTCCTTCTCCTCGCCGGACTACTGCAGATACCGTACTAACCGCACCCAGCCGCGGTCGTCTCACACCCTCCCGAACCCGGAAGCGATTTCCGTCGGCCCCGCCTTCCGTCGAGCATGGACTACGAATCGAGCCTCGACCGCGCGATGGAGGAGGTGCCGGATCTGGGCGGCTCCGACGAGCGCCTGTCGGTGCCGGACCCGGAGACGCAGAAGGACGGCGCGTTCACCCGACTGACGAACCTCTCGGCGATCGCCGACGCCCTGAGCCGCGACCCCGAGCACGTCCACTCGAAGATCCAGCAGGAGCTCGGGACCGCCGGCCAGTACGAGTCGGGCCGCGCCCGCTACAGCGGGAACTTCCGCGAGCGCGACTTCCAGGCCGCGATCGACTCGTACATCGAGTCGTACGTCACCTGCTCGGAGTGCGGCCTGCCCGACACCCGGCTGGAAACGGAGAACCGCACGCCGATGCTCCGGTGTGAGGCCTGCGGGGCCTTCCGCCCGGTCGCGAAGCAGAACACCTCGAACACGCAGCGCCAGGAGGAGGCCATCGAGTCGGGCAAGACGTACGAGCTCGAGATCGTCGGCACCGGCCGCAAGGGCGACGGCGTCGCCGAGGTCGGCGAGTACACCGTCTTCGTCCCCGGCGCGCAGGAGGGCGAGACCGTCAAAGCGTACATCAAGAACGTCTCCGGCAACCTCGCGTTCGCCCGCCGCGAGAGCTGATCGGCCCGCCGCACCCGGTCCAAGCCGGACCGAGCCGCTCGTTTTGTCGTCCGACTCGTTCCGCAACCCGACCGTTTATCCGCGCGTTCGCGGATCGTGAGACATGGCGACACGACTCCCCGACGCCGCGTTCGACGACCGGCTCGCGGCGGTCCGCGACCGGCTCGCGGCGACCGACGCCGACGCCGCGACGTGGTTCGGCGCGACCGCGATCGAGTACCTCACCGGCTTCCACCACATCCAGACCGAGCGCCCGGTCGTCCTCGCGGTGACGGCCGACCGGGTCGAGATCACGGTCCCGCGACTGGAGGTCGAGCGCGTCGAGCCGAACCCCCGGATCGACGCGGTGCACCACTACCTCGACTACCCCTGCGGCGACCCGATCCGCGTCATCGTCGACGCGCTCGACGGGCTCGACGCCGACCGCGTGGCGACCGACGCCGACGGCGCGCCGGGCGTGATGGGGTACGAGGGCCCCGCGCTCTCCGAGTTCGTCGACGTCGAGACGCAGTCGTGGGTCGACCGCATGCGCTGGGAGAAGTCGGACGCCGAGGTGGACCTGATCCGCGAGTCGGCCAAGTGGGCGAACCTCGGCCACCGCTACCTCGCCGACTTCACCGAGCCCGGCGCGCACCCGGCGACGGTCTCGCAGCGCGCCTCGACGGAGGCCTCACGGGCGATGCTCGACACGCTCGGGGAGACGTACAGCGTCCGGGTGCGCGGCGGCGGTCCCGTCCACGCCGGCTACATCTCTGGTCGCGAGACCGCGCTGCCCCACGGCCACACCCCGAACGAGCGGCTCGCCGAGGGCGACGTCCTCGTCACGGGCGCGACCGCGAACGTCGACGGCTACCGCTCCGAGCTGGAGCGGACGATGTTCGTCGGCGACTACTCCGACGAGCAGGAGCACTACTTCGAGCTCATGCTGGAGGCGCAGACCCTCGCGATCGACGCGCTCGGGCCGAGCGTCCCGGTGGCCGAGGTGGACGAGGTCGTCTGGGAGTACTTCGAGGAGTAGGGCGTGACCGACCTCGCGCGACATCACGTCGGTCACAACATCGGGCTCGGCGCCCACGAGCCGCCGTACATCGACCGCGGCTGGGGCGAGCGCTACGACGGCGACGACGCCGTGATGGCCCCCGGACAGGTGTACACGATAGAGCCCGGACTCTACACCGACGAGTACGGCTACCGCCACTCGGACACCGTCGCGATAACCGAGTCTGGCACCGAGACGCTGACGCACTTCCCGCGCGACATCGACGCGAACGTCGTGTGAGCTACTTGACCCGCCCGACGACGATCCGGTGACCGGTCTCTTTGGTGTGCTTCCGCTCGAGGTCGGTGGCCTCGTCGCCGTCCTCGTACAGGCGCTCGACCGAACACTCCCGGCAGACGACGTGGTACTTCGGCTTTTGCGTTGCGGAACTCATAGGACCCGCCATGGGCTGTCGTGACCTAGTTAAACGCATCGTACCGCGGTTTAAGCAATTGTTATTTGACCGTTTCAGGGCCGCAACGCCGCACATCACCGCAGCTCGCCGCGGCCGTTCGAGTCAGTCGCCGCCGTCGGCTCGCCGCTCGAACCGATCGAGCGCGAGGCCGAGCATGTCCGGGCTCACGGGCTGGTACTCCTCCCGCTCGTGTTCCGGGAGGTACTCCCGCACGCTGTTCCACGACTCGCGGGCGTACCGGGCGTCGAGCAGGACGCGCACCCCGCGCTCGTCCGGCCCGCGGATGACCCGCCCGACCGCCTGTCGGGCCTTCCGCACGGCCGGCACCGTGAGCGCCGTCTCGAACCCGGACTCGAAGCGGCGGTCGTAGGCGGTGATCACGGCTCTGGTCCGCGGCCGGGACGTGTTGATGATCGGGACCCCGCAGACCACGGCGGCCGACAGGCGGTCCCCGCGGTAGTCGACGCCCTCGGTGAGCGTGCCGCGGAGGCTCGTCACGAGCACCTTCCCCTCGCCCGCGAAGAAGTCGTCTTTCAGCGACTCCGTGGCGCGGTCGCCGGAGGACTCGTCGAGGAGCACCGGTTTGTCCAGCCGCTCCGAGAGCGACTCGGCCATCCACGTCGCCTCCGCGTAGCTCGGCGTGCCGACGAGCACGTTCCCCTCGCGGGCCGCCACCGCCGCCGTCGCGTCCAGGTGCGCGAGCCGGGTGTCGTTCGACTCGCCGGGCGCGCCGCGGTTCTGGTGGGTGAACTTCGGCGCGTCGACGGCGAGGCTCGCGCGGTTCGCCTCGGGGAACGAGAGCCCATACGTCCGCTCGACGACCGGTCGGCCCTGCGATTCGAGGTGATCGAGCCCGGTCACCTCGCGGAACACGTCCATCGGCTCCAGCGTCGCGCTCATGAGGACGCCGCCGCCGAACTCGGCGAGCCGGTCGCCGATCGGCTCGCTCGGCAGGCAGTTGTACAGCGCGAGGCTCGCGTTGTAGGCGCGCCGCCACGAGTCCGGCGGCGCGGTCTCGTCCCACGTCCGTTCCAGATCGATCGCCCGGAAGAACTCCTCGTGGCCCTCGCGATACCAGGCGTTGAGGGTGCGCCCGACGCCGGGCGCCGCCCGCTTTTTGTCCTCCTCCTCCAGCGAGTCGAGGACGCGCTTGACGACCGCACCGACCTGGTGAGCGCGCGCCCAGACGCGGTCGCCGTACCCCTCGCGTTCCGCCCACGCCGTGATCTCGTCTCTCGCCGGCTCCTCGGGGTCGCGGAGCGCGATCTCGTCGTCGTCGAGCTCGCGCATCGACGCCCGCCAGTCGGGGCGCTCGCGGTCGAGTCGCTCCGTGACCCGGCGGTCGAGCTCGCCGCGGAGGTCGGCGTAGAACTCGCGGACGGACTCGATCTCCTCGACGGTCACGTCCGCGTCGGCCAGCTCGCCGCGCACGAGCTCCGCGTCGTCCGACTCGGCGCCGGCCGTCTCGAAGGAGAGCGGCTGGACCACGCGGGTGAGCTCGTTCTCGGCGTCGCGGAGGCTGGCGTCGGCGACGGCGTCGCTCACGAGATCGCGGACGCGCGGTTCGAGCATGTGCGCCTCGTCGCAGACGACGAACGTCGCGTCGTCGAGCAGTGCGCCCGTGAACGTCCCGGTCGTCACCGGGTCGAACGCGTGGTAGTAGTTCCCTATCACGACCTCGACCTCGGGGACGAGCGCCCCCATGATCGAGTGGGGACAGGAGCCGTGACCCGCGGCGAGCCGGACCAGTTCGTCGCTGTCGACGTGACCGATGTCGGTCACGTCGAACGGGACCGCTTCCGCGGGGTCACCGTCCTCCGGGAGGTCGTCGAGGAACCCGGCGTAAAAGGGGCAGAACTCGGTCCCCTCGTACTCCTCGGTGTCCGGGCGGTACGGGGTGGGTTCGCCGTCGACGCTGAGGTAGTCGGCGGCGGCGGAATCGTCACCGTGCGATCCGGTGTCGCTCCCCGAGTCCATCAGCCCGACCTGCTGGCTCCGCGCCTCGCTCACGAGGTTCGACGTCGTGGTCGCGCCGCCGTCGCCGACGAGGTTTCGGGTGCGCTCGCGGAGCCCCTCGCAGCGTTCGTACACGTTCTCGCGGTCGACCCCGCCGCGGTTCTCGCGGGCGTACGGGCAGACGTCGGCCTTGCCGACCAGCGTCAGTCCGGAGACTGGGTCGTACTCGTCCGGGAGGTTCGCGTTGATCGTCCCCAGATCCGTCTCGAACTGGCGGAGCTGCTGTTTGACGCTCGTGAGGACGAAGACGCGCTCGAAGTCGGAGTCGGGGTCGCGGACCCGGTCGAGCCCGGCGGTGAGCGCGAGCATCGTCTTGCCGGTCCCGCACGCGCCCTCTAACGAGAGGAAGCCGCCGTCCTCGGCGGCGTCGACGGCGGCGTCGATCCCGTCGGCCTGCTCCGGATACGGCTCCTCGTGGCCGAAGAGGTCGGACCACGGCGGGGGGTTCGTCACTGTGGCCGCGTAGCTTCCCATCGGAGTTAAACCTTGAGAGAGACGACGGCCGCGGCGGCCGCGGCGGCTACCGACGGGCGGCCGCGGCGGTCCCCCGCCGCCGGCGATCCTACCCGATGATGTCGTGCAGGTCGGAGAGCCGGTCGATCTCCCAGGTCGGCCACACGTTCAGCTCCCAGTCGCGGCGGTGCGGGCGGCGGATGAACGCGGAGTCGATGCCCGCGTTCTCGGCCGCGCGCACGTCGGACTCGTTGTCGCCGACGAACAGGGCGTTGCCCGCATCGAGGTCGCCGAGCGCCTGCTCGATGTAGTGGGGGTTCGGCTTGCGGAGCTGGAGCGAGTGGATCGTGGGCTCGCGGCCGTACGCGGCGCCGAACCGCTCGAAGCCGTCGAAGTGGTCGACGAGGAAGTCGACCGTCGCCTGCTGGTTCGAGGAGACGATTCCCATCTCCACGTCGAGGCTCTGCAGCTCGTTGAGGTCGTCGTACGGGGTCTTCCGCCCCGCGCGGGCCTCCTGCTGTTGGGCCTTCGAGACCACGTCGTCGCGAGTCCGCCAGAACGACCCGGGATCGAGGTCGTACGTCTGACAGACGGTCCCCACGCTTCCGGGGGTCGCACCGATGGTCATGCGCTCTACGTCGTCCGGATCGGGCTCCTCGACGCCGCACTCTTCGAACGCGTTCCGGGTCGCATCCCGGAGCACGTCGAAGCGCGTGCGGCCCACGAGGACACCGTCGTTGTCGAACACGACGGTATCGTACGTCATACAGTCCGGAGTCGCTCAGCCCTTAAAAGGGTTTCACCAACGCCGCGACGCGACCGCCGGCTCTTTTATACGCGTCCGCCGCCCGTCCCGGGGTATGCGCGTCAGCGTCATCGGCGGGAGTTCCGTCTCGCCCGAGACGGCGGCGGTCGCCGAAGCGGTGGGGGAACGGCTCGCGGAGCGCGACCACACGGTCGTCTGCGGTGGGCTCGGCGGGGTGATGGCGGCGGTGTGTCGCGGCGCCGCGAACGCGGGAGGGGAGACGATCGGGATCCTGCCGACCGCCCGCCGCGCGGACGCGAACCCGCACGTCACGGTCCCGATCGCGACGGGGCTGGGTCACGCCCGCAACGCGCTCGTGGTGCTCAACGGCGACGCCGCGATCGCGATCGACGGCTCGCACGGCACGCTCTCGGAGATCGGACTGGCGCTCGCGCACGGCCGCGCCGTCGCCGGGCTCGACACGCACGAGGTCGCCGGCGTGGAGGACGTCGACACCCCGACCGAGGCGGTCGAGCACGTCGAGAGCGCCGCGGGGCCGAACTGACCGCTCGGCGGTCAACCGCCGCTCTCGGCGCCCGTGATCTCGAACCGAGCCCCGCCTCGCGTGCCCTCGGACACGGAGACCTCCCACCCGTGCGCGTTAGCCACCTCCCTGACGATGTTGAGACCGAACCCGGTGCCGCCTTCCGCGGTCGTGTATCCCACGTCGAACACGTCCTCGCACTCGTCCTGGGAGATTCCCCGCCCGTCGTCCTCGACGAAGAACCCCGTCGGCAGGTCGGTCTCGGCGCGCGTCGTCGTGTACATCGGCGAGATGTCTCCGACGAAGACGGTCACGTCGTCGCCCCCGTGGTCGACCGCGTTTCGGAACAGGTTCTCCAACAGCTGTTTCAGTCGGCTCGGATGCGCCAGCAGCCGTCGGTCGCCGTCGACGACGAGCGTCGCGTCGCCGGTGGCGACGTTCGCCCAACACCGCTCGGCGAGGTCCGAGAGTTCGACCGAGTCGAGTTCCCGCGGTCGCTCGCCCTGTTTCGCGAGGGTCAACAGGTCGTCTATCAGCTCGAACGTTCGATCGATCGCGGCCGCCGCGTCGTCGACGTGTCCGACGTCTCCCTCCCTGCGCGCTAACTCGATCCGTCCCTGTGCGACGGTGAGCGGGTTCCGCAGGTCGTGAGACACGCCGCTCGTGAACGCTTCGAGGCGCCGCCGCTGTCGCTCGGCCTCGGCGACCGCGCGAGCGGACGCGACGGCGTTCGAGATGCGGCGGACGAGAACGGGCGTCCGGTCCGACTCGCCGCACGACCGCGCGACGTCGGTGGCGCCGGCCTCGAACGCGTCGCTGACGGCCGCCGCGTCGAGCGCCTCGTCGGGGCAGAACACGATCGGGAGCTCCGGGTGTCGGTCGCGGACGGTTTCGACGAACGGGACCCCGGTCGGGTCGGTGAGTCCGCCCGCGGTCACCAGGCAGTCCACGGGCGTGTCCCGGAGGACACGCAGCGCCGCGTCGGTGTCCGCTGTCGGCTCGGCGACGAGCCGATCGTCCGCGCGTTCCAGCGACGTCGCTATCGCCGCCGCTCGCTCCGGCGTCTTCGTAACGAGAACGATCGCGATGCCGTCGCCGGGCGCACCCATTTGGTGTTCGTCTACTGTTGCCGCGCTCGACGTATAACTACCGGGAGGGCCGCCGCGGGCTTACCAGGTGTCGTGGAACGTGTCGAACTCGATCGAGTCGAGGGGTTTCTCGCCGATGGCTGCCTCGTACTCGCCCGGCGTCAACATCGGCTTGTGGAACCGCGGGCCGTCGTCGGTCGTGATGCGGGGACAGCCCGTGTTGACGAACGCGTCCATGTCGAAGTTGCGGAGGCGGTCCGGCGTCACCTCGTCCATCGTGATCAGGTACGCGTTCTCGTTGTTCTCGACGATCTCCTGGGCGGTCTCCCACCGGCCCTGGCCGATCTTCGTACAGAAGATGACGCCCCACTTCTCGGCGCCCATCGCCTTGTGGACCGAGGCGTAGCGCTGCTTGAGGAACTGGTCGTGTTCGGCGACCGAGACGGCGTTGTTGACCGGGTCGGCGATGACGACGCGCTTCTCCGGGTGCTCCATCGCGAGGCCGACGGGGTGGAACTTCCCGCCGCCGACGTACAGCACCTGGTCGGCGGGGATGTCCGCGGAGGCGTAGTTGCAGCCGAGCACCTGTCCCTCCTTCGTGAGCCGGTCGTCGCCTCGGCGGGTGTGGACCTCGTAGCCGCGCTCCTCCAACCAGTCGGTCATCTCCTCGAACCGGTTCATGTGCTGGGCGGTGGTGACGAGGCCGACGTCGGGGTTCTCCTCGGGGTCGTCGAGCTCCTCCGCCAGCGCGTCCTCCATGATCGGGAACGGGTCGACGTTCGAGAAGAGGGGGACGTAGACGATGCTGTCGGACTCCTTCATGGGCGTGTGGCCGAAGTGGACGAACACGTCTGTCCGGCGCATCAGGTACGTGTCGAGGTCGCAGGCGCCGTAGCAGGGCTGCCCGGACAGCATGAAGGTGACGTCGTCGGGCGCCGCCTCCCGCAGGTCGTCGGCGACCTTCGGGCCGCGGCGCTTGAGTCCCTCCGGGAACTGGAGGCCGACCTTGGAGGCGTCGCGCTCCTCGATGGCCTCGACGATCCGGTCGAGCTCGTAGTCCCACTCGCGGTCGTGTTTCAGGGCCATCCCAGTCTTCGTGAGGTCACCCTCCGTGGAGCCGCTCATGCACCCGGATTACGCGGGGGGACGGTTAAACGGCGCGCTCGGAGGGTATTCTCGTGATCGTTCGGGATCAAGCGAGACCGGACCCCGACACGGGTCGGCCGTCGCGGTTATCGTAGTCATCGCGACCACCGCAATCACCCCGGCCATCGCGGTCATCGCGACCGCCGCGGCCATCGCGGCTATCGCGACTGCCGCGGCCGGCGACGGACCGTCTGCCGCGGCCGACGGATACAACCGCCGAGCCGACGAACCGGAGAGCCATGAGCGACATTCCGCTGGAACACGTCCACGTCGCGCCGGACGACGGCCCGGAGAACGCGCCCGCCGTCTTCGTTCTCCACGGCCGCGGCGCCGACGAGGAGGACCTGCTACCCGTCGCGCGCCACCTGCCGGACGGCCTCCACGTGGTCAGCCTCCGAGCGCCGGACCCGCTGCAGGGCGGGTACACCTGGTACGAGCTCGACCTCTCGGCCGGCGGCCTCGAATCGAGCCAGCCGGACGCCGCGGACTTCCGCCGCAGCCTCGATCTCGTCGCCGAGAGCGTCGACGCCGCCGCCGAGGCGTACGCCATCGACCCCGACCGGATGGGGCTGCTCGGCTTCAGTCAGGGCGCGATCACGAGCCTCTCGCTCCTCGTAGAGGAGCCGGACCGGTACGCGTGGGTCGTCGCGCTCCACGGCTACCTCGCGGACGCGCACTCGGACCTCGCGCCCGACGGGATCGAGGGGAAGCCGGTCCTCGTCGGCGCCGGGGCCGGCGACCGCGTGATCCCGGCGTCGCGCTCGGCCGCCGCCGCCGACCGCCTCGAGGCGATCGGCGCCGACGTCACCCGGGGCAACTACCCGGGCGGCCACGGGATCGGGCAGGAGGAGCTGGCGGACGTCGTCGCCTTCGTCGAGGCGCGAGCCGCGTGAGGGCGCGGCCAACGCGGACGCGGTCCCCGACGGATCGGAGGGCGGGACCCCCGGCTCCGGCAGGTTGAAGCCGCTCCGCGCCAACGATCGGTCATGAGCGTCGAACAGGCCTCCATCGAGGACCTCGGTCGCGAGCTCGGCGAGCGGATCGCCCGAACCACCGAGTACGAGCGCTTCGAGGAGGCGCGCGAGGCGGTACAGCGCGACGAGGAGGTCCAGGCGAAGATCGACGAGTTCGAACAGCTGCGCGCCGAGTTCATGCAGGCCCGCGAGACCGGACAGGCGACGAACTCCGGGCTCCAGAAGGTGCAGGCGGCGCAGGACGAGCTCCACTCGATGCCCACCATGCGGGAGTTCCTCGACGCGCAAGACGAGCTGACCGACACCCTCGAGACGGTCAACGAGGCCATCTCGGAACCCCTCGCGGTCGACTTCGGCGGCGAGGCCGGCAGCTGCTGTCAGGACTGACGGGCGGTTCCGCGGTCGCTCTCCTGTCGACTTTTATCACCGATAGCGACGCAACCCGGCGCGTGATCGCAGTCGCCGGCGGCAAGGGCGGGAGCGGGAAGACGACCACGACCCTCGGGCTCGCGCGGGCGCTGTCGCGGCGGGGCGCGCGAGCGGTCGCGGCCGACGCCGACTGGGACCTCCCGAACCTCGCGCGGTTGGCGTCGGAGACCGCGGACGGGACCGCTGAGACCGACGCTCGGGACCGCCCCACCGTCGTCGACGCGGTCCTCGGCGGCGGTTCGATCCCGCTCGACCGTCGGTCGCCGACGGTGCTCGCCGCCCCCGACGACCCCGACCCCGTCGATCCCGGTCCGACGTTCGGATCGCTCGGCGAGGCGCTCCCCGACGACGCCGCGGCGCTCCTCGACTGTCCGGCGGGCGCGTCGCCGGACGCGGCGGCCCCGCTCCGCGCGGCCGATCGGTCGCTCCTGGTGACGCCCCTCCGGCGAGCGGCCCTGCGCGACGCCGCCAAGACGGCCGCGATCGCGCGGCGGCTGGACTGCCCGCCGCTTGGCGTCGTCGCCGTCCGCGCGTCGTCCGTCCCGGATCCGGTCGCCGATCTGCTCGGCTGCCCGGTGGTGGGGCGGATCCCCGCTCGGGCGCCGGCGCCGCTCTCGGACCCGGCCGTTCGATCGGCGTACGACGACCTCGCGCGGCGACTCGCGCGGGGGTACGGAGCGGGGCGATGGCGGATCGTCTGACCGTCGATTCCGCGTCCCGATCGCGGTTTGGCGGTCACCGACAGAGCCAAACCCCCGGAGACGACAGCGATCGTATGGAGGCGCTCCCGACCGGAATTTCGGTGCTGGACAGGGAGTTCGGCGGCGGCATTCCGAGCGGCAGCGTCGTCGCGCTGGAGGCCGACCCCGCCAGTCAGTCCGAGCTCATCCTGGACCGACTCGCGCGGGTCCGGGAGTGCCGGTACGTAACGACGGTGCGCTCCGCCGACGCGGTGGGGGCGAGCCTCACGCTCGACGACGAGGCGGACGAGACGGTGGTCGAGGACGCGACGGGGGACGACCCGTTCGCGACCGCGCTGGACGCGGCCGCGGAGCTGTCGGAGCGAGGGACGATCGTCGTCGACTCCGTCGGCCCGTTGGAGTCCGACGACGGCGCGGAGTACGGCGCGTTCCTCGGCGATCTCCGTCGGCGCGTCGACGACGCCGACGGGCTCGCGGTGCTTCACGCGCTCAAAGGGGGAGCGGCCGACCGAAACCGAGTCGTCACCGAGCAGATCGCGGACGTCGTCTTCGACCTCCGGACCGCGGTGACCGGAACGGAGATCGTGAACCGACTCGTCGTCCCGAAGTTCCGCGGCGGCGCGGCGCTGGAGGAGCCGCTCAAGCTGAAGCTCACCGATTCGGTCTCCGTCGACACGAGCCGGGACATCGCCTGAATCGGGCGTTTCTCGATCCGGTTCGATTACAGCACCGCGGCCGCGACGGCCACGACTACGCCGACGAGCGCCGCCGCGACCGCCCAGTTCCGGGGCTCGTCGAGCGGTCCGTACGGGCCGCCCTTCCGCGAGAAGAGATAGGCGGCGTACACCGCGATCGGTGCGAGCGTCGGCAGGGTCCCCACCTCGACGACGCCGGCGACCCCGGACAGCACCGCGACCGCGACCGTCGTCGCGCCGGCGCTCGCGGCGACCACGAGGTCGTCCCGCGCCCGTTCGATCTCCATCGGTCAGCCGCCCTCCGCGTCTCTCTCCGTCGGCCGGTCGGTTTCCATGTCTCTGGGTGGGTCGACCGTCGGTCAAAAAGGATCGGTTCGTCGTCCGGCCGAGACGCCGCGAAGGGGGTTACTCCTCGTCGAGCTCGTCGACGATCTCGTCGGCGTCGACGTCGACGTCCTCGAGCGCGTCCTCGATGTCGCCGGCGCCGGCGCCGCCCATGCCGCCCATCATGCCGCCGAGCCCGCCCATGCCGCCGCCCTCGATGACCTCCTCGACCACGACGCGGTCGAGGTCGAGCCGGCCCATGAGGTCCTGCGCGATCTGCTGTTTCTGGAACATCCACTGCTGGTTCATCTGCATCGCCTGCGTGGCCGTCACGTAGAGGACGTCTTTCTCGACCTCATCGGTCTCGACGACCTCCTCGCCCTCGTCGTCCTCGGTGACCGTCTCCTCCTCCTCGGTGACGGTCTCGATGCGGACCTCGGGCGCGTCCTGGAGGTACATCCCGAGCATGCCGGCGGCCTGCTGCTCGCGGTCGTCGATGAGCTCGAGGATCTCGTACTCGTACTCGAGGTCCTCGCCGGCCAGCGGGTGGTTGAAGTCGACGCGGGCGCGGCCGCCGATGATCGTCTCGAGGTAGCCCTGCTGGTTGTCGATCTGGACCTGTGCGCCGGGGTACCGGCTGTCCTCGGGGATCTTGTCGGCCTTGACGGTCTCGACCTCGTCGGGGTCGTACGCGCCGAAGGCGTCCTCGGCGGGGACGTCGACGACGCCCTCGTCGCCGACCTCGGCGCCGACGAAGGCCTCGTCGACCGCCGGGAACACGTGACCGGCGCCGAGCGCGATGACGCGGGGTTCGAACTCGTGTTCCTCGGTGTCGATCTCGGCCTCCTCGGCCGTCTCCTCGTCGGTGGTGTCGATGACCCGGCCGTCGTCGGCCGTTCGGATCGTGTACGCGACCCGCACGAAGTCGCCGTCCGCGAGTCCGGCGCTCTCGGTCTCGGCTTCGGTCTCGGCCTCGTCGGCGTCCTCGGCCGCGTCCGCTTGCTCCTGATCGCTCATACCCTGAACGTCACCTGTTACACCCTTAAGGCGCACGGTTCGACGCGGCGGCGACCGCGTCGCGCCGGAGTTAGCGTCCCGCGGCGCTTAAGAACGCGCCCGGCGGAATCCGGGTATGTTCGAGGTCGAGATCAAGGTGCCGGCCGACGTCGACGCGGTCCGCGAGCGCCTGCGCGAGGCGGGCGCCGAGCGCGTCGACGCGCGTCGCCAGCGGGACGCCTACTACGACGCGCCGCACCGCGACTTCGCCGAGACGGACGAGGCGCTTCGGGTCCGCCGCGAGACGCCGCTTCCGAGTGGAATCTCCCCGGCCGACGCGGCGGACGAGGCGGAGGGTCCGGACCCCGGGTCGAACGCCCCACCGACAGCGCCCGAGACGACCAAGATCACGTACAAGGGGCCGCTGCTCGACGAGGGGTCGAAGACCCGCGCGGAACACGAGACCGAGGTGGCCGACCCGGAGGCCGCGGCCGGCATCCTCTCCGGACTGGGGTTCGAACCGGCGGCGACCGTCGAGAAGCGCCGCGAGTTCTGGGCGTACGACGGATTCACGGTGACGCTCGACGCGGTCGACGGGCTCGGCGAGTTCGTCGAGATCGAGCGCGCGGTCGCCGAGGAGGGAGCGATCGAGGCCGTCAGGGACGACGCGCTCGACGCCCTCGACCGGCTCGGACTCGACGGCGCGGAGCAGGTCCGCACGTCGTACCTCGGGCTGTTGCTGGCGGAAGACGACGCCGACGCGAGCGACGACGGGTAGTCGGGTCCGGCTCGTGACAGGGGTCAGCTCCCGTTCCCGTCCGGCCGCTTCCTCGAGAGCGCGGTCCGGTCGAACTCGCAGACGAGGACGTCGTCGCCGTCCTCGACCAGCTTGAACGCCTCGACGTGCATCGTGACGACGCCGCGCTCGCCGTCGCTGGTCTCCCGCTTGTCCGTGACCGTCGACCGCGCGCGGATCGTGTCGCCGTGGAACACCGGGTTCGGGTGCTCGATGTCGTCGTACGAGAGGTTCGCGACGATGGTGCCGTCGGTCGTCTCCGGGATCGACACGCCGACCGCGAGCGACAGGGTGTACAGCCCGTTGACGAGCCGTTCGCCGAACTGCGTCCCCTCGGCGAAATCGGCGTCGAGGTGGAGCGGTTGCTGGTTCATCGTCATGTCGCAGAAGCGCTGGTTGTCGGCCTCGCTCACCGTCCGCCGCCGCGCGTGTTCGATCGTCTCCCCGACCTCGAACTCCTCGTAGTAGCGTCCCGTCATGGACCGACCGTCGACCCGCCGCGGCAAATCGGTACCGCTCCGGGCGCCGGGCGGGTCTCGGATTCGGACGGCCCGGCTCTTTATGTTCGGCCGCGAGGAGTGCCCGACATGGCCCGACGAAGCCTCCTGTTCTCCCCCGGCGATCGCCCGGAACTCATGCGGAAGGCGCCGGCGACGGGCGCTGACGTGGTCTGCTTCGACCTCGAGGACGCCGTCGCCCCCGGCCGGAAGGACGAGGCCCGAGCCGCCGTCCGCGGCCTGCTCGCCGATCCCGACTTCGACCCCGATACGGAGGTCTGCGTCCGGCTCACGGCGACGGACCCCGCTGCCGACCTCGACGCGCTCGTCGGAGCGAGCGCGGCGACCGGTGACGTCCAGCCCGGCACCGACGACGCCGAGCGCTCGCCGCGACTCGACGCGGTCATGCTCCCGAAGGTCGAGGGCGCCGACCGCGTCGACCGTGCGGCCGCGCTGTGTACCGACCGCGGGCTCGACCCCGCCGTGTTCGCGCTCGTCGAGACGGCGGGGGGCGTGCTCGCCGCCGAGGCGATCGCCGACGCGGAACCGACCGACGCGTTGGTCTTCGGCGCCGAAGACCTCGCGGCGGACCTGGGCGCGACGCGCACCGACGAGGGAACCGAGGTGCTGTACGCCCGCGAGCACGCGGTCCTCGCGGCCGGCGCCGCCGACGTCGACGCGCTCGATACGGTGTACACGGACTTCTCCGACACCGCGGGGCTCCGCGAGGAGACGGCGTTCGCGCGCACGCTCGGCTACGACGGGAAGCTCGCGATCCACCCGTCGCAGGTCGAGCCTATCAACGAGGCGTTCACGCCCGACCCCGACGAGGTCGAGTGGGCGGCGCGGGTCCTCGACGCCTGCGACGAGGCCGACCGGGACGACCGCGGCGTCTTCAGCGTCGACGGCGAGATGATCGACGCCCCGCTGATCGCGCGGGCGGAGCGGATCGTCGAGCGAGCGGCGGCCGCCGGGCTCGACCCGCGATAGGGACCGCGGCGAGCGGAAGCGGAGCCGTTCGCCGCGCCCCCCCAACCGCGATCCCGCATCCCGCTGATCGTCCGTCACAATTAACCCCGGTCCCCGGAGACGAGTTCACATGGGCGATCAGGCGAATCCGTTCGAAAGTCTGCAGGAACAGGTTGACGACGCCGCGGCGCACCTCGACGCGCCGCCGGGAATTCTCACTCGGCTGAAGAACCCGGAGCGACTGCTGGAGACGAATCTGACGTTCGAACGCGACGACGGATCGCTGGAGACGGTCCGCGCGTACCGCTCGCAGTTCAACGGCGATCGCGGCCCGTACAAGGGGGGGATCCGCTATCACCCGGGCGTCACCCGCGACGAGGTGAAGGCGCTGTCGGGCTGGATGGCGTATAAGTGCGCCGTCGTCGACGTGCCCTACGGCGGCGGGAAGGGCGGGATCGCGATCGACCCCGGAGAGTACTCGGAGAGCGAGTTAGAGCGGCTGACGCGCGCCTTCGCGACCGAGCTCCGCCCGATCATCGGCGAGGACCGCGACATCCCGGCGCCGGACGTCAACACCGGCCAGCGGGAGATGAACTGGATCAAAGACACCTACGAGACGCTTGAGAACACGACCGCGCCCGGCGTCATCACCGGGAAGGCGATCGATTCGGGCGGCAGCGAGGGGCGCGTCGAGGCGACCGGTCGCTCCGTCGCGCTCGCCGCGCGCGAGACGTTAAACTGGCTCGACCGCGACCTCGCGGGCGCGACGGTCGCGGTACAGGGGTACGGCAACGCCGGCTCCGTCGCGGCCGCCCTCATCGACGACCTCGGTGCCGACGTGGTGGCGGTCTCGGACTCCTCCGGGGGTATCCACGACCCCGACGGGTTCGACCCGCGGGCGGTGAAGGATTACAAGAGCGAGACCGGCGCCGTCTCCGGCTACGGCGACGCCGAACCGATCACGAACGAGGAGCTGTTGACGCTCGACGTCGACCTGCTCGTGCCCGCGGCGCTGGAGAACGCGATCGACGGCGACCTCGCGACCGACGTCGCGGCCGACGTGATCGTCGAAGCCGCGAACGGGCCGCTCACTCCCGACGCCGACGACGTCCTCGCCGAGAAGGACGTCTACGTCGTCCCCGACATCTTCGCCAACGCGGGCGGCGTCACCGTCTCGTACTTCGAGTGGGTGCAGAATCGACAGCGGTTCAGCTGGACGGAGTCGCGGGTCAACGAGGAGCTCGAACGCGTGATCACGGAGGCGTTCGACGGCATCGTCGAGGCCTACGAGGGACGCGACGTCCGCGACCTCCGCACCGCGGCCTACGTCGTCGCCATCGGCCGCATCGTGGACGCCTACGACCAGGCCGGCAGCTGGCCGTAGCGCGCTTTCAGAGGCGTTTCGCGTTGTGTCGCTAGCTCACTCCAGCCGCGCGTCTCGCACCTCGACGTGGCCGCGGTCGCCCTCCCACACCGCGTCGTACTCGAACTCGATCCGGCGGTCCATGTGCGGGCCGTCGACGACGTACGTCTCGAACTCGCCGCCCTCGCCGAGGGGGTGGACGCCGTACTCCTCGCGCAGGTCGATCAGTTCCGCGAGCGCGTCGGCGTCGAAGCGCCGCCCCAGCCACGACTCGTCGAGCCCGTAGGCGGCGACCTGCACGATCCGGATCTCGAAGCCGGCGTCGAACATCGCCTCCGCGAGCGCGACCGGGTCCTCGCCCCACAGCGGCGCGAACAGGTCGATCCCGAGGCGGTCGCACATCCCCTGAATGCGGCTGGTCTGGTACTCGCTCTCGACCGCGCCGGCGGTGACCCCGGCGAGGTCGACGTCGTCGTCGGCGGCGACCTCCCGGAGCGCCGCCTCCATCGGCTCCAGCTCGGCGTCGCCCTGCGCGCCCGCGTCGTCGACGTCGTCCGCGCCGAAGTCGTCCGGCGAGACCTCGACGAGGTCGATCCCGACGCTCTCGGCCGCGAGTTCGGCGAGCTCCGTCGCCGGCGTGTGGTACATGTACGAGTCGCCCGCCGGGTGGACGGTCAGGAGCCGCGAGACGTCGAGGCCCTCCTCCAGCGCGCGGTACAGCGCCCACGAGGAGTCCTTCCCGCCCGAAAAGAGGCTCACCCAGTCGTCGGTCATTGGCGGGGAAAACGCCGGGAGCGCTTAAATTGTCGACGGTCCGGGTTTACGACCGTCGACCGACGGGCGCCGGACGCGTCGATTTCGAAGGGATCGACGACCTGATCGCGGATTTAGAACGCGGGTTCGACGCGACGGGCCGTCGTGCGACCCCGCCGTCGACTGACCACTGACGCCGAGCGAGGTCGTGGCGTCGGACTCAGTCCGAGATGAACTCGTTGTCGCGCCAGTTGACGCCGCCGTCGCCGTCGCCGGCGCCCTGCGGGCTCTCGACGACCTCGATGCTCGCGGGACGCGGCTCACCCTCGACGATCCGCGTCGCTTCGAGCTCGTCCTCCTCTTCCGTGATCGCGGTCAGCGTCCCCTTCTCCGAGATCTGCGCCAGCTCGCGGAGCACGAGGAACATGGGGTACTGGAGCGCGGAGTTCTGGAGAACGGTCTCGCGATCGCCCTTGAAGCAGGCGAACTCCACGAGCTCGGAGGGGATCTCCTCCTCCTCGTCGTCCATCCACTGGGGGCCGCCGGCGCGGGGCGGCTCCTCTTCCCAGACGCGCGTCTCCGTGACGGACGCCTTCAGCTGGGCGGTCGGCGTGTACTTGCTGATGCTCTCGTCGTCGGACAGGGCCTTGATAATGAGGGTGTTGTTTCGACGCGTGATGTCGATGTCGTCGATCTCCGGCGGGAGGTCGGGGTCTTCTTCGAAGTACGTCTCCACGTCTTCGAGTGGCAGTTCGAGCGTCGAATGAAGTCTGAACACGCGGCCTGTCATTGTTGGTTGGGTGAGATGGGTCGAGACGGTCGGCACGGCGGCAGCGGCTGCGTCTACTGCAACTAGGCACCGTAGGTTTATATGGACTGCCCTTCGACTCCCAAGATCGGGCGTCGTTGCGAGCGGGTGCGCTCGCGGCCTACTCGGCGCCGAGCTCGGCGGCCAGCTCGCCGCGCTCCTCCAGCTCTGCCAACACGTCGCTCCCGCCGACGAACTCGCCGTCGACGAAGGTCTGCGGGATTGTCTCCCAGCCGCTCTCGGCCTCCAGCGCCTCTCGGTAGTGCGGCAGGGCGGGCAGCACGTCGACGGTCTCGAACTCCTCCACGTACTGACCGATGAGCTCGACGGCGCGCTTCGAGTAGCCGCACTGGGGCATCAGTCGGTTCCCCTTCATGAACAGGACCACGTCGTTCTCGGCGATGGTCTCGTGAACGCGCGCTTCGATCTCCTCGGGGTCGGCTTCTGACTCGGGCTGGAACGTCATAGGCGCCGATACGCGCCGCCGCGGCAAATGGGTTCCGCACGGAATCGAGAGATCCACGCAGGGCGACGCCTGCGACCGCTCCTCGTCGGGAGCGCTTACTCGTCGCGGTCGACGCGGACGACGTCCACGAGCGAGTACACCGGAATGCCGTCGATCTCGTCGTATCCCATCTTGTCGACGAGCACGACGCAGGCGACGGGCTCGCCGCCCTGCTCGCGGATCGCGTTGATCGACTCCCGCATCGTCGTCCCCGAGGTGATGATGTCGTCCACGACGTAGCAGTCGCGGTCGCGGATCCCGGCGAAGTTCCGCGAGAACCCGCCGCCCTGCTCGTCGATGTCGCCCTCGTCCCACTGGTGTTTCGCGGGGGCGTACGTACCGAGGTCGGTGTCGAGTCGGCTCGCGACCGCGGTCGCGAGCGGGGCCCCGGCCTTCTCGACCCCCACCGTCAGGTCGACCTCCTCGCCCTGCTTCGCGAGGAGGTCGGCCATCGCGCTCGCGGCGTAGCCGAGCCGCGTCGAGTCGCGGCCCAGCGCCGACCAGTCGACGTGGATGTCGGTCGTCGTCTCGGCGGCCGCGGTCTCGGCCGCGGCGTTGCCGCCGCCGCCGCGCTCGACGAGCCAGCTCGCGGTCTCACGGGAGACGTTCAGCTCGTCGGCGATCTCTCCCTTCGAGAGACCGTGGTCCGCGAGCTCGGCCGCGCTGTCTATCAGGTCGTCAACGTTCTTCATATGAGCCGAATTCGACCGCCGTTTTAATAGTCGTGTCGTCATCCGCGAACGCGGCCTCGAACTCGTCGAGCCCGTAGACGCCGGTGACCAGATCGTCGAGGAACCCCGCCGAGAACCGCGACAGGGAGTCGACGGCGGCCTCGAAGTGCTCGTAGCCGGAGTTGACGCTCCCGACGAGCGCCTTGTTGTGGAGGACGAACTCGCGGTGGAGCCGGCCGCCGTCGATCTCGAACTCCCAGTCGCCCGGCACGCCGAGCAGCGCGCCCACCCCGTTGGGAGCGAGCGCCTCGATCGTCTCGAAGGCGTGCGGCGCGTGGCCCGTCGCCTCGAAGACGAAGTCCATCGGCTCGTACGCCTCCGGCACCGACGGCACGGGCGTCTCGTTGGAGTTGACGTACGTCGCGCCCAGCGACTCGATGATGTCGATCGTCGGGTCCGGGCGCTCCCGGCGACCGAGGCAGTGGATCCGGTCGAAGTCGGCGTCGAGCGCCGCCACCGTGAGCAGCCCGAGGGAGCCGTTGCCCAAGACCAGCGCGGACTCGGGCTCCCAGTGGAACGCCGACCGGCTGGCGAACGCGTGCTCGATCGCCTTCTCCGCGATCGAGATCGGCTCGACGAGGAACCCCCACTCGGCGAGCGCGGGCGGGATCGCGACGAGGAACTCCGCCGGACTGGTGAAGTACTCGGCCATGAACCCGTGCGCGCCGACGATGCCGCGTTCGTGATACCGGCCCTCCGGCGCCATGTCGGGCTCGCCGCGCGCGAAGTACTCGTTCGCGCCGTTGGGGGGACGGCGCACCGTCGGGACGACCACGTCGCCGGCCTCGAACGGCGTGTCGTTCGGGTCCTCGACCACCCCGACCGCCTCGTGACCCAACACGAGGTGGTCCTCGCCCTCGGGCGCCCCGCCGTGCCCGCCGGCGATCACCTCGTGGTCCGTCCCGTCCACGCCGACCCGGAGGGTCCGGACGAGCGCTTCCCCCGGGGCCGGCTCCGGTCGCGGCTTCTCCGTCACGACCGGTTCGTCGGCCCCCTCGTACACGGCTATCGCGTTCATACACCGACCGACGGGGTCAGCAACCAAAAGATTTCTTTTATTGCGAGTAAAGAATGGCTCCGACCGATCGCGGGTTTTTCCTCCTCGTCGTCCGCAACGGCTATCGTGTGTACTCTCGCCCTCGCGTGGCGCGTGTTCGGCGACGCGCCGACCGCGCTCGCCGCCAACCGCGACGAGGCGCTCGACAGGGCGGCCGAACCGCCGGCCGTGCGCGATCCCGCCGGCGACGACGGCGTTCGGTACGTCGCCCCGCGCGACGCCGAGGCCGGCGGGACGTGGATCGGCCTCTCGGAGTCGGGCGTCGCCGTCGCGGTCACCAACCGCTGGCTCGACGCCGACCGCGACGGGGACCGTTCCAGGGGACTCCTCGTGCGGGACTGCCTGGAGGCCGACTCCGCGGAGACCGCGGTGCGTGGGGTCGAGCGCGACCTCGAAGAGCGGTCGTACGACGGGTTCAACCTCGTGATCGCCGACGACGCGGCCGCGTTCCTCCTCTCGTACGACGGCGGGATCGCGGTCACCCGGCTCGACCCCGGCGTCCACGTCGTCGGCAACGTCGGCGGCGTGGTGAACGGCGTCGAGCGGTTCTCGGTGCCGGAGCGTCGCCGGGAGTTCGCCGAGGAGCGCGCCGACAGCGCCCGTCGGATCGCGGCCGAACTGGTCCCCGAGCCGGGCGAGTCGGGCGGGTCGTGGCTCGACCGCGCGAGCGGCGTCCTCGCCGACCACGAGTACGGCGCCTGCCTCCACGGCGACGGGTTCGGGACGCGGTCGTTCACCCGGATCCGCACGAGCGCCGACCCGACTGAGCATCCCGAGTTCGCCTACGCCGACGGCCCGCCCTGCGAGACGCCCGCGGAGCCGGTGTCGCTACCGGCGGAGTTCTGACGGCGGCGGACGGGCGCCCGAGACGGCGATCGCCCCCGATCCCGTCGCGCCCGGAGGCGCCGCGACGGGACGGAAAGCCAGTTTTAAGCGACTCGCGGGCGGGTGTTCGACCATGAGCGTGTCCGAACTCGAGGCCGAGCTGTCGGAGGACGAGCAGGCCGGCCTCGAACTCATCCGCGAGACCGGTGGCATCCACCAGAGCGACTTCTGGAAGGAACTCGACGTCTCCTCACGCAAGGGGAGCCGCATCGCGGAGGCGTTAGAGGAGTCGGGCCTCATCCAGCGGTCCGATACGGTGTACGACGGACACAACACGTACTACTTGGAGCCCGCCCCCCGCGATCTGGACTTTTCGCTGCTGATGGCCGACGACATGCTGTCACCGTTCATCGGCGAGGAAGAGGTCGACCCGCAGGCGGACGCCTTCTCGCAGTGGATGATGAACCTCGCGTACGAGGAGTACTGAGCCGCCGCCGCGTCCAGACGAGCCGGACGCTGACGACGCGGCCGCTTCCTCCTTTTCGACGCCGTTGAAACGCTCAGAGAGCGACGGCTCGGCCCGCTGATCGCGCGTCGTGAGCCGCGTAGTTCGCGGAGCTCACGTCGGTTCGCCGACCTCGTCTCGCACCGTGACGTAGATGAGGAGTCCGAGCAGTCCGGGGACGAGGCCGAACAGAAACAGCAGTCCGATACCGACTCCCCACTGCCACGCCCAGTCGCTCCCGCGGGATTTCGCGTCCCGGTACACCCATCGGCCGACGAGGCCGAAGACGACGAGCAGTACGACGAGGAGTATGAGCAGCTCGGGGCCGCCGGGTACCTGTAACGGTTGGAGGGACACATCCCAACCGGGTGACGGATTAGTTATAAATTTTCTCATACAATTCGAAACCCATCACGCTGAACGCCGACTTCCGTCCGTCCGAAAATAAGAGTCCGACGAAGCCGTTCGTAACTCCCGCTCAGCCGAGCAGGAACGCGAACAGCGCGACCCCGGCCGCGAGCGTTAAGAAGAGGACGCTGCGGCCGATCCCGGTTCGGATCTCCACGTCGACGCCGAGCCCCGCGACCGCCGTCCGCGGGTGCATCGCGGTCCGCTTGATCGCCGCGACCAACCGCATCACGGCGCGGTCGACGGCGGCCCACAGCGCCGTGACGCCCCAGATCGACCCCCGCCCGAGGTAGAACGCGGCCGGGTACGTCACCGCGTCGACGTCTCGCATGTGGTGCGCGAGCCAGCCGAGCGGCCGCTTCAGCGCGAAGAAGCCGACGAACCCGGTCACGAGGAGCGCCGCGCTCTCCGTCAGGTGGCTCGCGCTGTACGGCTTGAAGTAGACGTCCTCGCCGAGGATGATTTCCGTGAACGGCATCAGCTCGATCAGCTGGTAGTAGAACACCCCGAAGAAGACGCAGGCGCCGCCGGCGAGGAGCATCCCGGCGGTCTGGAACGCCGTGGCGTCCTTCGGCGACAGCGTCGCCGAACCGTGGAAGAACACGTAGTAGCCGAGCTTGATGAACGACATGAACGTCCCCACGCCGCCGAGGATCAGCAGCCACCACAGCAGCCCCTCGCCGAAGAGGAGTTCGAAGTTGTGGAGCTCGTGGGCGGAGTCGATCACCATCCCCTTCGAGATGAACCCGTTGAATCCCGGGACGGCGGTAATCGAGGCCGCGCCGACGACGTAGACGAGGAAGGTGACCGGCATCTCCCGCCAGAGCCCGCCCATGTCCCTGATGTCCTCGACGCCGGTCCGGTAGATCACGACGCCGACGGCCATGAACAGCAGGCTCTTGTACAGCACGTTGTTGAACAGGTGCGCGAAGCCGCCGGTGACGGCGAACTCGCCGACGTACGTCGCGAGCCCGAAGCCGGCCAGCATGTACCCGAGCTGCGCCTGGATGTGGTACGAGAGGAGCCGGCGCGGGTCGTACTGCAGCAGGGCGAAGAACGCCCCGTAGACGGCCATGAACCCGCCGAGGTACGCGAGCCACATGCCGCCCTCGGGGAACGTCCGGTACATCACGTACGCCGCCGTCTTCGTCGTGAAGACGGAGAGGAACACCGACGCCGCCACGTGCGGGCGGGGGTAGGTGTCCGGGAGCCACGTGTGCAGGAAGATGAACCCGCAGTTGACCCCGACCCCGATCGCCGCGAGCAGCGTCGCGCTCGCGTGGATCCCGGTCGTCGACGAGAACAGGAATATCTCGGCGGCCGGCACGCTGCCGAGCATCGACGCGCCGTGGACGACGACCGCGCCGAGGAAGAACGTCCCCCCGATACCGTGGAACAGCGCGTAGCGGTAGCCGGCCCGCACCGCCGCGCCGCCGTACTGCCACACCAGCAGCGTGCTGGTGACGGCCATCAGCTCCCAGAAGAAGATCAGCGTGAGCCAGTCGCCGGCGTATATCGTCCCGAGCGTCGAGGAGACGTACACCAGCGCGAACGCGGTCACCCACGTCGGCGCCTCGGTGCCGTACGCGTATAGCACCGCCGCCGTCGCGAGGAAGCCGACGACCACGCCCATCAGCAGGGAGAACTGGTCGACGTTGAACAGCACCACGTCGAACCCGAACAGCTGCGTCGCGAGGTGGGCCCCCGTGCCGCCGTCGCCGAGCAGCACCGCCTGCGCGAACGTGAACGCCGTCGCCAGCGCGGCCGCCGCGTGACCCGCCCGCCGCGGGAGCCCGAGCACGAGGAACGCCGCCGCCGCGAGAACGACGTACGGCGGGAGGGAGGTGAGAACCGCGTTCACGGCCGCATCACCTCCTCCGGGAGCCGCGTGTCGACGATGAGCTCGATCAGCTCCAAGAAGCCCATCTCGTAGGGGATCACGCCGAGCAGCACCGCGAGGCTCATCGCGGTGAGGATCGGGCCGAGCGTGAACCACGTCGACTCGCGCCCGCGGAGGGCGTCGAGCCCGTCGATGTGACGCCAGCCGCCCGCGGGCGGGCCGCCGGCGTGGCCGTGGTCGTCGTGGCCGTCGCCGTGTTCACCGTCATCGGTGTGACCCTCGTCGTCACCGCGGCCGGCTTCGACGGCGGCGCCGTCGCCGTCGTCGGCCTCGGAGCCCTCCGTCGCGTTGTCGCGGCGTCCGACGCCGAACGGCACGTCCGCGTCGGAGGGGCGCGAGTCGACCGCGTAGTCGCCGGTGTCGACGCGCTCGGCCGGCTCGGAGAAGTCGCGCTCGCTCGTGTTGAAGTCCGGGCGAACGACGCCCTCCGCGTCGGTCGGGAGGTCGTCGAGCTCCGCGTCGGGGATGTCGGAGTCGTCGGGGACGTCGGCGTCGTCGCTCGGGTCCCCGACCGTCCCGTCGCCCTCGGCGCTCTCGACGACATCGTCGACCTCGGCGTCGGTGTCGTTGCTCTCGTCTTCGGGATCGTCGTTCTCGTCCTCCGGTCGCCCCCCGTCGGTCGCCGGCAGCGTCGACCGCGACTCGCCGCCCATCCGGAAGTCGACGAGCGGCTTCGCGTCGTGGGCGTCCTCCGCCTCGAAGAAGGCGGTGTAGATCACCGGCCAGAAGTACGCGATGTTGAGGACGCCCGAGAGCAGGAGCGCGCCCACGAGGTAGTACGCGACCGGGGTCAATTGGGCGCCCATCCGGATCCCGCCGATCAGCATGTAGTACTTGCTGACGAACCCGGCCAGAAGCGGGATGCCGGCCATCCCGAGCGAGGCGACCGTGAACGCCCCCATCGTCAGGGGCATCCGCTTGCCGATCCCCGCCATCTCCGAGATGTAGTCGGTGTGCGTCGAGACGTGGAGGTTCCCGGCGCAGAAGAACAGGGTGAGCTTCATGAACGCGTGCGCCGGGATGTGCAGCAGCGCGCCGACGAGCCCGTACCAGCCGAACAGCCCGAGCCCGAGGATGATGTAGCTCAGCTGGCTCACCGTCGAGTAGGCGAGCCGCTGTTTCAGGTGGTCCTTTCGCAGGGCGATGATGGAGGCCGCCGTCAGCGTGATCGCCCCGATGGTCGATAACACGAGGCCGGCCGAGAAGCCGAACGGGAGCGAGAGGTCGAAGACGAGCTCCGGGCCGAAGACGTCGAGGACGACCCGCGAGACACCGAACGCCCCGGACTTGACGACCGCGACCGCGTGGAGGAGCCCGGAGACGGGCGTCGGCGCGACCATCGCCTCGGGGAGCCACTGGTGGAGCGGCATGATCCCGGCCTTCACCCCGAACCCGATCGCCAGGAGGAAGAACGCGAGCATCGCGAGGCCGGGGTCGGCGTTCGCGAGCTCCTGAATGCCGCCGGCGGTGAACGAGACGTTGCCGGCGATCAGGTAGACGAGGGCGGTCCCGGCGAGCACGAGCACGCCGCCGCCGAACATCGTGTACGCGAGGTACTTCCGACCGGCCGAGCGCGCCTCCGGCGTCTCGTCGTGCGCGACGAGCGGGTACGTCGCGATCGAGAGGATCTCGTAGAAGACGAAGATCGTCACGAGGTTGCCCGCGAACGCGATCCCCATCGTCGCCGACAGCGACACCGCGAACGCGGCGAAGTACCGGGTCTGGTTCGTCTCGTCGTTCCCCCGCATGTAGCCGATGCTGTAGAAGGAGGTGACGATCCACAGCCCGCTGGCGAGGAACGCGAACAGCATGCCGAGCGCGTCGGCGCGCAGCGCGAACTCGATCCCGGGGAGGAACGCCCCGAGCGACCACTCGAAGACGGCGCCGTCGAGGACGGCCGGGAGCATCGAGGCGACGATCCCGAACTTCGCGACCGCCGCGGCGATCGTCCACCCCTCGCGGACGTTCGGCGAGCGGTGCGACGCGACGATGAAGAACGCCGCGACGAACGAGACGAGGACGGCCAGTAGGGGACGTGGGTCTGAAATGAAAGCGTCAGTCATGCGAACACCTCCGTGAGGAACGGACCGAACCACTCGGCCAGCGCGAAGCCGGCGAAGCCGAGCGCGACCGTGACGAGCGTCGTGACGACCAGTATCGCCAGCGACGCCGCCGGCACTCGGTCGGGCACCAGCGAGGGCCGTGGCGCGCCCTCCACGGGCGCGACCGGCGCGGCCGCACCCGTATCGTCGGCCGCAGGGTCGTCATCGCGACCGCCATCGGCGGCCACTCCGGCCGGGTCATCGCTCGCGCCGCCCGCGGGGTCGTCGCCGTGGCCGGCCGCCGCCTCCTCTCCGTGGCCGCCCGGGAGCCCGACGCCGGCGAAGTAGAACCGCTCGATCAGCCGCGCGACGTACGACAGCGTGAACAGAGTGCTGACGAAGATCACGGCGGCGACGCCGATCCCGGCCGGCCCGGCGCCGGCCATGCTGGACTCGACGGCGCCGACCCCGATGTACCACTTCCCGAGGAAACCGACCGACGGCGGGATCCCGACGAGCCCGAGCCCGAGCAGGGCGATCGCTCCGGTCGTGAACGGCGCTTCGCGCGCGGCGCTCGCGGCGTCCTCGATCCGACGGACGCCGTAGCCGAGCGCGAGGGTCCCGATCCCGAGGAACAGCCCGAACTTCAGGAGGCCGTGCCCCACGAGGTGGACGATCCCGCCGAGCAGCGCGGTCTCGTTCGCCAACGCGATCGCGGCCCCGATCATCCCGAACTGCGCGACCGAGGAGTACGCGAACATCCGCTTGAGGTCGGACTGCATCGCGGCGAGCACCGAGCCGGCGAGGATAGACGCCCCGGAGACGACGAGCATCGCCGTCGTGATCGCGTCGTTCGCGGCGAGGAAGTCGACGGTGAAGACGGTGTACGTCACCCGGATCAGCGCGTACGCGCTCGTCGTCGACACGAGCGCCGCCACGACCGCCGTGACGGCGTCCGGCGCGCGCTGGTAGGCGTCCGGCTGCCAGGTGTGGACCGGGAACAAGGCGATCTTCAGCGCGAGCCCGGCCACGATCAGCGCGTAGCTCGCCTGGATCAGCGGGTCGCCGTACCCCGCCTGCGCGACGATCTGCTCGCGCATGTCGACCATGTTCAGCGTCCCCGTCGCGAGGAACGCGTAGCCGACGCCGACCAGGTACAGCGAGGCGCCAACCGTCCCGACCACGAGGTACTTCAGCGAGGCGTACGCGCTCGCCCCCGAGCGGTCGGCGGCGATGAGCGCGTACGTCGTGATCCCGACGATCTCGAGGAAGACGAACATGTTGAACAGGTCGCCCGTGAGCGCCATTCCCGAGAGCCCCCCGACCAGCAGCAGGTACGCGCTGTAGAACGCGTTCCCGCGGGGACCGGCCACCCGAGAGAACGCGAGCGTCGCCAGCGACACGACCGCGATCAGCGCGAGCACCGCGGCCGACAGTTCGTCCGCCACCAGCTCGATTCCGATCGGCGGCTGGTAGGTGCCGAGCGCGTGGCTGAACCGTCCGCCGATCGCGACCTCGGCGACGATCGCGGCCGCGGTCCCGACCACCGCGGTCGTCGCGACCGCCGCGATCGGCCAGCCGATGTCGTCGTACCGCAGTCCGAGCGCGATCGGCAGCGTCGCCGCCACGATCGGGACGGCGATCGCCAGCGGGAGGAGCACGTCAGTCATCGCTCGCACCTCCGTCGGCCGCGCCGTCGTCGCCGGCGACGGACGGGAGCGACCCCTCGTCCCGCATCAGGTCGCGAAGGGTGTCGGTGCGGAGCGTTCCGTACTCGTCGTAGATCCGGATGCAGAGTGCGAGCCCCACGGCGGTGAGGCTCACGCCGACGACGATGGCGGTGAGCACGATCACGTGCGGGAGCGGGCTGACGAACGTCTTCGTCGCCGCCTCGCCGGAGTGGACGATCGGGATCGATCCGCCCTCGACGTAGGCAGAGGCGATGAATAGCAGGAATATCGCCGTCTGGAACAGGTTGAGTCCGATGATCTTCTTCACGAGGTGGGGGTTTGCTATCATCATGTAGAGACCGACGCAGAGCAGCAGCGCGAACGTGAGGTAGGCGTGACGGGTCGTGAATACCTCGAACACACCCGCGGACGCGACCGCGGCGTCGATTCCGGCGGCCGCGACGGTAGCGGTCGCTGTCATCGCTCACCTCCGTCGGCCGCCGGAGTGCGATCCGATCCCGAGGGGCCGAGGTCGCCGCCGACGCCGTCGGCGTCGTTCGCGGCGGTCCCGGTCTCGTCGGTCGCGTCTTCCTCGCTCTCGTCTTCTCCGCCCTCGCCGAAACCGGTCCCCTCCGAGGCGAACCCCCTCGCGAGCAGGAAGAACAGCCCCATGAGCACGCCGGTCACGATGGTCGCGATGCCGAAGACCTCGACGCTCTCCAGCCCGTACTTCACCGGGATCGGCAGCAGGTCGTACTGGAGGAACGCGCCGCCGCGCGCCACCGGGATCAGTCCGATGCCCGCGAACGCCAGCGCGCCGCCGACCGCGAGCGCGACGACGACGGTGTTGGCGAGCCAGTCGCGCGTCGCCTCGATCCCGAAGGCGAACGCGATCATGAACACCACGGCGGCCATGATCGCGCCGCCTTGGAACCCGCCGCCCGGCGATCCGGCGCCGTGGAAGGTGATGAACAGCCCGTAGGTGAACGCGAACGGCGCCACGATCTTCACCGTCGGCATGATCACTTGGCTCTCCGTGTACGGCGTGCCCTGGCGCCGGTCGGAGTCGTACCGGCCGGACCGGGAGCGGGCGCGGTGCGGCGGGACGTCGTCGGCGTCGCCCTCGTCGACCGCCCCCGCGTCGGCTTCGGCGCTCGTCTCGTTCGGGGCGGCGTCGCGGACGGCCTCCTCGTCGGGGCGAACGTCGCTCATGCGAACACCTCTCGGTGGAGCACGATGAGGGCCGCGATCCCGCCGGCGAAGACGACGACCGCCTCGCCGAACGTGTCGAACCCGCGGAACGCCGCCAGCACCGCCATCACGGTGTTGTCGACGCCGGTCTGCGCGTACGACTCGCTGAGGTACCACTGCGTCACGTCCGGGTTCGACCAGACGGGGGCGTCCGGCGAGCCGACGGCCGGCACGTCGCCCATCGTGAGCAGGAGTCCCCCGAACAGCAGCCCGACCGCGCCGACGGCCGGGACGTTCACCGACTCGAAGGCGACGTCGTGGTCGATCCGCGTCGTCTTCGCGAGCGTCAAGAGGAGGAGGACGGTGGTCACGCCGGCTGAGATCGCCGCCTCCGTCAGCGCGACGTCCGGCGCGCGGTAGAAGGTGTACAGCGCGGCCATCCCGAGGCTGTACGCGCCGAACACGATGACCGCCGCGAGCACGTCGCGCGCCAGCGCCGTCGCGAGCGCCGTCAGCACCACGAACGCGAGCAGACTCCCCTCGACGGCGGTGACCTGGGCGGGTACGGGCGCCGCCGGTGTGACCGCCGGGAGGAGGTTGCCGGCCGCCGCGGCGAGGAGGCTCGTCCCCGTCATCGGCGATCGTCCCCCTCGGTCCACGGCACGATTCCCTCCTCGAAGGCCGCCCGGGAGATCGCGTGGGCGGCCGTCGGGTTCGTCACGAAGATGAAGAACAGCAGGAGCACCGATTTGAAGCCGGCTCCCTCCCACCCGACGGCGAGCGCGACGGCGGCGAGCCCGAACCCGGCGCCGAGCGTGTCCGCCTGCGAGGCGGTGTGCGCCCGAGAGTACACGTCGGGCAACCGGAGCACGCCGACCATCGAGACGAAGCTGAAGAACAGCCCGAGCAGCGTGAACGCGACGATCAGCCCGACGCGGACCGTCCCGAGCGTGCCGAGCGTCTCGATCACAGGACACCACCTCGCTCGACAGTGAACTTCGAGATGGCGATCGCCATCAGGAAGTTCAACAGCGCGTACACTAAGGCGATGTCGAGGAACGTCGGCTCCGAGAGCGCCGCGGCCAGGATCGCGAGGATGACGACCGTGTTCGTCCCGAGGACGTTCACCGCGAGCACCCGGTCCTGCATCGTCGGCCCCTTCACCGCACGGTACAGCATCCCGATCGCGAGCACGACGAATCCGGCGGCCGCGAGGAGCAGGAAGTCGCCGACCGTGTATCCGGCGACGACCGTGGCGTCGACGAGCGTCACGCGTCGGTCACCCCCTCGTCACCGGTGCCGGACTCGGCGTCCGCCGCCGCTTCCGGCCCGGCGTCATCGCCGGTCGCTCCGCCGTCCGCGGCGGCGATCGGCAGTTCCTCGGTCGCGTCGGGACCCTGCAGAATCGCGTGGTCGTCGCGCTCGCGGGGGGTCGGCAGGCGGGCCGCCGAGCGCCCGTAGTAGACGAACCGCGTCCAGCGCTCCAGCGAGCCGTCGAACAGCCCCTCGCGGGCCCACGGGAGCAGCGAGTGGACGTACAGGTCGCTGTCGCGGGCGCGGACCGTCAGCGTCCCGGGCGTCAGCGTGATCGAGTTCGCGAGCGTCATCAGCGGGAGCCCGCTGCCGACGATCACGCGGACCCGGTTCAGCGTCGGATCGATCGGGAGCCGCGGGTCCAGTATCACGCGGGCCACCACCAAGTTCGCCACGACGATCTCGTACAGCAGGACGGGGACGTATATCGCGCCGCGGACCAGCCGCTGGGGCGTCCGCGGGATCGCCGGGTCGGCGTCGAAGCTGATCCGCGAGAGGGTGATCGAGACGATCGTCGCGGTCGCGACGCCGGTCACCCAGTCGAACCAGTAGAGCGGGTCGCCGAGCACGAAGTAGAACGCCAGCGAGAGCCCGAACATCGCCGCGAACCGCACGCCCGTCGCCTCGCTCCGGAGCCGTTCCGGCCGGGTCGGGCGCCCTACCGGGGCCGTCCGGACGGACAGGGAGGTGTTCGAGAGCGCGAACTCCAGCGGCTGGAGCAGCGTCGTGTTGCCGACCGGCGTGTACTCGGGATCGAGCACCACCGTGTCCGCGCCGTGCTCCCCGGCGTACTCGGCGAGCACCTCGACGTAGTCCACCGGACCGAACAGGTACTCGTCGGCGCCGATCAGCGCCGAGACGACCGTCACGTCGTCGCCGGTGTCGCCGTCGGCGTCGTCGAGGTCCGCCTCCGCCCACGCCGACACCCGTTCGAGGACGCGCCGGGCCTCGGCGCTGCGGTCGTCGGAGCCCGGGTCGCCGTCGCGCCACGAGGCGATCTCCACGAAGTGGATCGCGTCGAACTCGCCGTCCGCCGCGGCCTCGGCGACGTGCGAGACCGTCGCGCGGAGGGTCGGCGACGGTTCGACGGGGACGACGACCGTCGATCGCGGCGTCGGGCCGGCGTCGTTCGTGACGGGTCCGCCGGCGTCGTCGGCGTCAGCCACCCACCACACCTCCGACGGGTTCGGGGTCCACCGTCTCTATGCACATGGGAATCTCTATCGGGATCCTTTCCCTACCGCCTCAAAACAGTTTGTATCCCAGCCGATATCGAACGAATTGCCGGCTCCGCCGTCGGCGATGTCACGGCCGAGCGCGGCCGTTACGCGTTCGAACGCCGCCCGAGCGCGACCGAGAGTCGGTCGGCGATCCGCCCGGCCACGTCGTCTTTCGAGCCGACCGCCGCCTCCGGCTCCGTCCCCTCGCCGCCGACGAGGAGGACCCGCGTCTCGTCGTCGCCCATCACGCCCGCGTCGTTGGCGACCACGAACGCGAGGTCGACGCGGTCGCGGATCCGCTCTGCCTCCGCGATCATCGCCGCGTCGTCGCCCGACGTCTCGGCCTTGAACCCGACGATCGGTAGGTCGGGGTACGCCTCCCGCACCGAGTCGATGAGCTTCGGCGTCGGCCGGAGGTCCACGGAGAGCGGCGACCCAGACCGGATCTTCTGGTCGACCGCGTCGGCGGTGAAGTCGGAGATGGCCGCCGCCGAGACCAGCGCGTCCGCCGTGGCCGCCGTCTGTCGGCACGCCCGCATCATCTCGTCGGCGGTCTCGACGGCGACGACGTCGGCGTAGGGGACGTCCGGGCCGTCCTGCACGAGCGTCACCTTCGCGCCGCGGACGTAGAGCGCACGGGCGACCGCCCGCCCCGTCTTCCCCGACGCCCGGTTCGTCAGGATCCGGATCGGGTCGATACGCTCCTTCGTCGCCCCGGCGGTCACGACCACGTGCGCGCCCGAAAGCGAGTCCGGGGTCGTCGCGCGGGCGACCTCGGTGACGATCTCCGCCTCGTCGGCGACCTTCGCCTTCCCCTCCTCGATCCGGGGGTCCGCGAACGTCACGTCCCACGCCTCCAGGCGGTCGAGCGCCTCCAGCACGCCCGGGTGGTCGTACATCGGCTCGTGCATCGCCGGCGCCATCACGACCGGCACGTCCGCGCCGAGCGCGGTCGTCGCGCAGGTCGTCACGGGCGTGTCGTCGATCGCGGCCGCGACCTTCCCGGCGGTGTTGGCGGTCGCGGGCGCGAGCAGGAGCACGTCGGCCCACCCGTCGCGGCCGCACAGCTCCACGTGTTCGACGTCGCCGGTGATCTCGGTGACGACGGGCTCGTCGGTCGCGAAGTCGACCGCCCACGGGTGGACGATGTTCGTCGCCGCCGGGGACATGACGGCGCGCACGCTCGCGCCCTGCCGGCGCAGCTCGTGAGCGAGTTCGACGACCTTCACCGCCGCGATGCTCCCCGAGACGCCGAGCGCGACGTTGACCCCCTGTAGCATTACCGAGACCGTTCCGCCCCCGGCGGCTTATAAGATGCCGTTGCGGAAGGGTGACGGCGACACCTTCTCGACGCGTCTCCGCGAGGGTCGTTTATAAATCGACCTGCGGTGGCGCGCGCCTTCGAGCGCCCTCTTGGCGCGAGAAGCGCGCGCGAGGGGGCGGTGAGCGCTCGAAGAGCGCGAACCGCGAGGCTGGGGAGGCGTGAGGTGCGGTGCTGTGCGGTGCGGGGAGGGACTCAAAGGGGCAGCCGAGAGGCGGGCGCAGGCGACGTAAGCACCGCAACGAGGGAGCGAACGAAGTGAGCGACCGAGTGAGGAGCACAGCGAGCGTGCGCCCGCCTCTCGGCTGGGGCTTTGGAGGTGTTCTCCGTCGATCCGTTATTAACGATTTATAAGCGAGCGGTCGGAGCTCCGGAGGCGTCCACCGCCGATCCGTCGTCGACAACGTATAACCGATCGACATCTCAGACGCTCCCTCGCTCAACACCTTTTCACGCCTCGTACAGACCGAACCTATTCCGGCGTCGCTCCCGTACGTCGACTCGATGAAGGTGGGGCTCATCTCGGACGTCCACGCGAACCTCCCGGCGCTCGAAGCGGTCCTCGACGACATGCCCGCGGTCGACCGGATCGTCTGCGCCGGCGACGTGATCGGGTACAACCCGTGGCCGGCCGAGTGCGTCGAGCGCGTGCGCGAAGTCGCGGCGATGACGGTCAGGGGGAACCACGACCGCACCGTCGAGTCCCCGGAGCGGTACCGCGCGAACCGCATGGCCGAGGCCGGGCTCGAACACGCGAAAGCGACGCTCTCCGACGACCAGCTCGCGTGGCTCGACGGGCTCCCGCGCGCCGAGACGTTCGCGGGCGGGCGGTACCTGCTGGTCCACTCGCACCCGGCGGCCGGGCGCGAGGACGCCTACGTCTACCCCGAGGAGTTCCCGAACCTGGACCGCCACATGGGCGACTACGACGGGATCGTCCTCGGGCACACGCACGTGCAGGGGAAGCGGTCGGTCGCCGGCGGCGTCGTCGTCAATCCAGGCAGCGTCGGCCAGCCGCGCGACGGCGACCCGGCCGCCGGGTACGCCGTGCTTGACGCGGCGACGGACGACGTCACGCTCGAACGGGTCCCGTACGACGTCGACCGCGTGAGCGAGGCGATCGCCGACGCCGGGCTCCCGGAGCGCACCGCCGAGCGACTGTATCAGGGGAAGTGAGGTCCGGACGGGCCGGCCGCCCCGGAGGGATCGCCCCGCGTCACGGCCAGAGCCCGACAAGGAGCAGGACGTTCCGCGCGGCGGTCGCGAGCGAGAGGAGACCGACGCCGGCGCACATCAGCGTCGCGACGAGCCGCCGGGTCCCGCCCGCGACCGCGACGGGGATCCCGATGACGACCATCCCCGCGGCCTTGGTGAGGAGCATCCCGGGAACGAGTCCGAAGGCGGCGATGAGGGCGGCGCCGACCGGGGAGCCCTCGACGTACTGGCCGCCGCCGATCGCGACGTACGTGGACGCCACGTCGGCGGCGACTCCGACGGCGAGGAGGACGAGAGCGGCGGCGAGTCGCGATGGCACTGGCACACCGGAGGCGACGGACCATAATAAGCTTCCGGGGGTCCCGCGTATTCGGGCGACTCGAACCGGGTAAGCGATGCCTACCGGGCTGGCCGCGGACCGCGCACAGCACGACGCCATTTAAACCGACGCGTCGCCTACTACCGGTAATGAGTTCGTCCGACGACGAGTACGAGATCGCTGTGGTCGGCGGCGGGCCGGCCGGGCTGACGACCGCGCTGTACGGGGCCCGACTGGGCCACGAGACGGTGCTCATCGACAGGGGCGGCGGCCGCGCGGCGATGATGGCGGACACCCACAACGTGATCGGGATCACCGAGGAGACCTCCGGCAACGAACTCCTCGCGACCGGCCGCGAGCAGGTCCAGTCGTACGGCGGCACCTTCGAGCGCGGCTTCGTCACCGACGCGGTCGAGACCGACGACGGCCGCTTCCGGCTGACGACGAGCGACGCCGAGATCGTCGCGGACCGCGTCGTCCTCGCGACCGGGTTCTCCGACGAGCGCCCCGACCCGCCGCTCCCGCGGAACGCGAAGGGGCTCCACTGGTGTCTCCACTGCGACGCGTACATGTTCGTCGACGAGCCGGTGTACGTGATGGGCCACGGCGAGGCGGCGGCCCACGTCGCGATGATCATGCTGAACGTGACCGACGACGTGGACCTCCTGACCCGCGGCGCGGAGCCGACGTGGAGCGAGGAGACGGCGGCCCGACTGGAGGCCCACCCGGTTGACGTCGTCCACGAGGACGTCGCCGGCGTCGAGAACGACCCCGACTCCGGCTGGCTGGAGGCGATGGAGTTCGAGGACGGGACCCGCCGCGAGTACCGCGGCGGCTTCCCGATGTACGGCTCCGACTACAACACCGCGCTCGCGGAGGGACTCGGCTGTGACCTCACGGATGGCGGCGAGGTCGACGTCGACGACCACGGCCGCACGAGCGTCGACGGCGTCTACGCGGTCGGCGACGTGACGCCCGGTCACAATCAGGTCCCCGTCGCGATGGGACAGGGCGCGAAGGCCGGGATCGCGCTCCACAAGGAGCTCCGCGAGTTCCCGCGCTCGACGGAGGAGATCGCCCGCGACGGCCCCGTCGACGCCGACGAGGTACCCGCCATCTCCCCCGACCTCATGGCGACCGCGGTCGCCCACGAGGGACACGCCGGCGGCCCGCGCGAGGACCCGGGCCGCGAGGTCGAGCCCGAGGCGACCGCGGCCGACGACGACTGAGTCGGTTCGGCCGGGGCTCCCCGGGGGTCCCCGAGGCTCCCGTGGCTCCTCGGAGGTTCCCGTGAAGAGTCGTCGCTCGGGATCCCGCGATACCGATCCTTTTTGATCCGCAGCACCGGACGGCCAGTATGGGAACTATCGACGCGGACTTCGCCGACGAGACGGTCGTGGTCACGGGCGGATCGAGCGGCATCGGCCGCGCGGTCGCGACCGCGTTCGGCGACGCGGGCGCGACCGTGATCAACGCCGACGTCCGGAAGGATCCGAAGGACGTCGGCGCCGAGACGCCGACGCACGAGGCCATCGAGGAGCGCGGCGGGATCGCGACGTTCGTCGAGACCGACGTCTCCGACCCCGCCCAGATCGAGACGGTGGTCGAGGCGGCCCGCGAGTTCGGCGGGGTCGACGTGATGGTGAACAACGCCGGCGTCCACCGCAGCCGCGAGTTCCTCGACGTCACCCCGGAAGACTTCGATTTCGTCCACGGCGTCAATCTCAAGGGCGCGTTCTTCGGCACGCAACTGGCGGCACGGGACATGATCAATCGCGGCGCCGAGGGAACGATCGTGAACACGTCGTCGACGACGGCCGAGCGCGCGGAGCGCGATCACTCGCACTACGCGGCGACGAAGGGCGGCATACAGATGCTCACCCGAAGCGCGGCGCTCGAACTCGACGGCTACGGGATCAGGGTGAACGCGGTCGCGCCGGGGCCGATCGCCACCGAGATCCGGGAGGGCTGGGCCGACGAGGCGCGCGACATCGACGGATCCGGCGGCCTCCCGTCCCGCGCCGGCACGCCCGCGGACCTGCGTGACGCGTACCTCTACCTCGCCTCCGACGGGGCGAGCTACGTGACCGGCGAGACGGTCTGGGTCGACGGCGGAGCGAGTCTGTGATCCGCGCCCGAGCGGCGCCGGGTCGACGCGCGGTCGGCGGGCCTCTACCCCGCTCGAACGCCGCCTGACCGCGCGTCTGAGCGGCTCTCGTCCGGCGGCCGTCGACGGGATCAAACTCTTGTCCGGGAGGGTCCAACGCGGAAGTGATGAGCGCCACCTCCCCGCTGTCCGGGCCGCTGCTCTCCACGGAACAGACCCTCTGGGTGCTGATCGCCGCCGGGTGGTTCGTCATCGGCGGCGTCGCCCTAGTCGACGGGCGGCGGCTGTTCGGGACCGCGTGGCTCCTCCTCGGGCTCGGGAGCGCCTATCGGATCTTCAGGACTGACTGAGCGGGTCGCGTAGACATCGGCGGGTCGCGTAGACATCGGCGGGTCGCGTAGACATCGGCAGGTCGCGTAGACACCGGCGGGTCGCGGAACACAACGTATAGGCCGATCGCGGTCCGACATCGAGACATGCAGTGGTCCTCCGAGCGCAGCGGTTCCCTCCGGTGGGCGGGGCGGTCGCTCGCCGGACTCGTCGGCGCGATCCTGTGTCTCGACGTGCTGCTCCTGCTGGTCCCGGCGTCCGGCGGAACGGTAGAGGCGGTTCGAGTGATCCTCGCGGTCGCCGCGGCCCTGACGGTGCCGCTCGCCGTGGGGCTCGGCCTCGCGTACAGACCGATCTACGCGATCGGTGGCCTGCTGGCGGCGCCGCTCGTCGCGGTGTACGTCGTGTCCGGGCTGTTGCTCCCGTGGAATCAGCTCGCGTTCTACACGGGTCAGCGGACGCTCGAAGCGTTGCTGGCCGTCCCGGCGGTCGGCGACCGGCTCGCCGCGGCCGCTTTCGGCGGCTTTACCCTGTCGCAGCGGTCGCTCCGACTCGCGTTTCGCTACCACTACGCCGTCGTCGGGCTCGCCGCCGCGATCGGTGGAGGCGTCTACGTCGCGGAAACTCGACGGGCGACCGGCGAGTGAGCGGTTCGACGGCGTCGTCCCTCGAGACGATGCGAGGGAATCGATCGAGAGATATGCGCCCGCGCGCAAGACGAGCGTCCTGACGCGTCCGAGAGCGGCGAGCCCGCTCGGTTCGTCGGGTCGACAGCAGCGAGGGTGCGTCCGTTACGGCCCCGGAAATCCGAACGCATTAATCGCCACGGGGGTCGGATGAGGCGGTCACCCGACCCGTGTACGCGGACCGCCGCGGGCTGTCGTCAGCGCGAGAGGTCGCCGACCGTGTAGTTCACCCTCACTTTCCCCGGATGTCGATGACGCTCGCCGTACCCGGCGCTCACGTCGACTCGTCGCTGAATTTCGACAACACCCGCGAAGCGATCGTATCCAAGGTGACGAGCGCCACGTTCACGTAGAGTCCGACTAAGAACGCGAGGCCGGAAATGAGTCCGGTGGCCGTCGTAGCGCTGTCGGTGAAGAGGAACGAGAACATGTAGAGACCCGCTGCCAGCAACAGCGCCGCGGGCACGCGGATGCCATTCTGCAGGAGGGAGAGGAGACTCCTGTCGAACTCTCTGAACAGCGTCGTGAAGAGGTAGCCCAGCGACCCCAGCAACGCGTACAGGTAGACGTACGACGGAACCGGCTCCGCGACCGGCCCCACGAACGGGAGTACGTTCTCGCCGAGCGATGTGACGACGCCGATAGCGAGCAGCACCAGTCCGAGTCCGAACAACAGGAGACTTCGACGGTCGCGGTACCAACGGGGTTCGTCGGGTCGTCTTCCCGCGGGGAGGATACTGAACGGTTCATCGTCCGTTGTCGCTGCCGACTCGCCGTTGCTTTCCTCGGTCAAGCTAAGCAACTGTTTGGCGACCGTCCCGAGGACCTGATAAACGCGCTCCACGTAGAAGCCCGCAACGAAAGCGAGCCCGGCGAATATCGCGTCCGGTGAAGCGAGAGTAAAGGAGAGTGCGTCGTCCACCGCGCCGTGAGCGAGATAGATCCCCGCGGCCAGACAGAGCGCCCCAACCGGACGGAGTCCCAAGCGCACGACTTGGATCCACGACCGGTGAACGTACGCCACGTCGTCCGTGTCCGGGTCGACGTCGGTGACGAAAGCGAGGAGGGACCTGGCCATCGCTCCGAAGAATCCGTACAGGTACACGTCGAACGGAACGCCGACACCCTCCGCGATCAAGTTCAGGCTCTCTATTGAGGCAGCGACGGCCGAAAGCGTGAGGAGGACGCCGCTCACGACGATCGCTTGTCCGACGGATACACTGTACCACGTGTTCGCGTACGCCTCGACCTTCCTCAGTTTGCCCGCCTCTTCGACGTCCTGATCGACTGGTCCGCTCTCCTCGCTCTCGGTCGCGCCGTTCCCCTCAGTATAGGTTGCCATATGCTAACATGTTACGTAATAACATAACAAATTTCTTCTCGAAAACATGAATGAATTGACGAAGCGACCATCGGCGGTAGCCGGTGGTATGCTGCGGATGGACGCTGCTTCGACTCGTATCGACGTGCGGCCCAGTGTCGTAGAAACGTGGCCAGCGATTGTGAAGAGGGGTTACAAATTAATGATATGAGGTTATTGGTAACAAATGTTAGTGTCAGCGGACGAGCAACCAGACCGGCTCACAACACGATATGTCGAACGTTACGATTCGGCAGCCCGTCAGGGCGGCCGAGCTCACCGAACTCGAGAGCACACCCGAGGACGACGACGGTCTGACGGAGGCCGAACCCGCCGACGTGTTCCCCCAGTCGGTAGCCAGCGGTGGTCCGACCCCGGAGTCGGTCATCCTCTGGACTCGAATCAATCCCGAGAAATACGACCCGTCGGAATCGTTGTTCCTCGAGGTCGCGACTGACCCGTCTTTCGAAGACGACCCCAGGGTATTCGAGTTCGACGGCCCGGGGGTCAAACCGCCCGACAACTACACCGTTCGCGTCGACCTCGATCACGACGCCGTCGACGCGGACTCGGTCTATTACTATCGGTTCGTCTACCGCGGAGTACGGAGCAACACCGGTCGGTGTCGGACGCTGCCGGCCGAGGACGGCGAACCCGAGTCAGTTCGGTTCGGAGTGCTGAACTGTCAGGACTACCAGAACGGCTACTTCGGCGCGATGGCGCGGCTCGCGGAGACGGACGTCGACTTCGTGTTGCATCTCGGCGACTACATCTACGAACACGTCGCCGAGGGCGACCCGGGGGGCGTCGGTGGCCCGTACCCGGACCGACGGATCGAGCTCCCGGACAGCGGCACGCGCCCGATGAGTCTCGACGACTTCCGGCGCATCTACGAGACGTACAAGACCGATCGCCACCTCCAGCGACTTCACGAGCGCCACACCGTGATTCAGACGTGGGACGATCACGCCATCGCCAACGACCGGTACTGGGACTACGACGCCGGCGCACCGGTGTTCCCCGACCACCCGTGCGGCGACGTCCCGGAGTTCACGCGGTACCTCACCGCCGTCGGGATCCAAGCGTGGTGGGAGTTCGTCCCCGGACGCATCGAGTACGACCCGAGCGCGGACCGCCTTCACGAGTCGTTCGACCTGTATCGGAGCCTGCGGTTCGGCGACCTCGTCACGCTCGCGCTGACGGACGAGCGGCTTTTCAGAAGCGAACCGCGGTCGTGGCCGGCGGAGCTGCTCGACCCGTGGTCCGAGCCGGACACCTCGCGGACGATGCTCGGGGAGGCCCAGCGCGGGTGGCTGCGCGAGACCTTCCGCGAGAGCGAGACGGTGTGGACGGCGTGGGCCAACGCGGTGCTGTTCAAACGACTCTACTTCCTGGGCAAGGGGTTCATCTTCTGGGAAGACGCCTGGAGCGGGTTCGAGTCCGAACGACGGGAGATCGTCGACACCCTCACGGCGGTCCGAGAACGGGGTGACACGAACGTCGTGACGCTGACCGGGGACATGCACATGACGCTGGCCGCTCGCCTCCGGAACGAACGACAGGGCGACACGCCGGTCGGCGTCGAGTTCATGACGCCGAGCGTGACGAGCGTCAATCCCCGCGAAAGAGCCACCGAGATCGGGCAGCGGGTCGGACTGGGACGCGAGTTCGGACGGTTCGTCTCGTGGCTCGTCAGGAGCGTGTCGACGTCGCGGGCGGCCGACTACCTGTCCGCTACCGGATTCCTCCCGGAGTTCGCGCTCTCCGACGGCTCCCACTGGGGGTTTTCCGTCATCACGTTCTCGCGCGAGTCCTGTCGATGGGACGTGTACTGGGTGGACAAGACGGACGATTCGGCGACCAGCGAGTGCCGGTCGGCCTATCGCGTTTCCGTCCCGGCGGGCGAGTATACGATTCACGAACGTCGTGAAGCGGGTCCAGGTCCTGACGGCGATGCGATCGGTACTGAGCGAAGCAACCCCGACTGATAGGGTTCAAACCCCTTTCGGCGATTTCTCTCACTTCGTTCGAGAAATGCGCCGGCCGGGACCCTCGCGAGCGAACAGCGTGAGCGAGCGAGGGTACGGGCGGCGCACGACCGAAGGGAGTGCGCCGGCCGGGATTATGAACCAGAGGAAGACGGTCCTGCTCGCTCACTTCGTTCGCTGCGCGGGCTGCGACTTCCAGGGTTCAAATCCCTCTCGGCGATTTCTCTCACTTCGTTCGAGAAATGCGCCGGCCGGGATTTGAACCCGGGCCATGAGCTTGGAAGGCTCAGGTCCTACCACTAGACCACCGGCGCGCGTGGGTGCGTCCGTCGCTGACGCGTGTAGACGTAGGCCGAACGAATCCAATAAACGTTCCGTGTTCCCGACGCCGGACGGATATCTCGGGGCCCGATGTGGTTCCGAGCGGCAGATAGTACTTAAAACACCACAATATCGCGGGCCGTTCCCGTACGCTTAGAACGCTTTTCAGGGAGTTAGAAGCCGGTTGGGGGAATATACGGGCTGCCACTCAACGTTCATCCGTGAGGTGAGCACGATGTCATACCAATCAGGAAATCCACTGGTCGACGAGGTCGAGTTCGCGCTTGACGGTCCGTGGGCGGCGTACTGGATCGCCTTCCTACGCGTGGTGACCGGATGGTGGTTCTTCCACGCCGGCGTCACGAAACTCATCGAGGACGGGCTGTCATACACCTACGGCCCGATGTACATGCAGGAAATGACCGACACCGTGTTGGGCGGCATCCCCGTCTGGATGGGGAGCAACCTCGCGTGGCTCATCGAGCCGGGCGTGCCCCTGTTCGAGACGCTGATCGGGCTGGCGCTGATAGCGGGCGCGTTCACTCGGCTGGCCGCCTTCGGCGGGGTCATCTTCATGGTCCTGTTCTGGGTCGGCAACGCCGGCTTCGGTCACGGGCTGGTCAACAGCGACTTCATGGGGCTGCTGCTGTTCATCACCGTGATCATGCTGTCGGCCGGGCGCTACTACGGCCTCGACGCGCTCATCGAGAAGCTCGACGTCGTCAAGCAACACCCGAAACTCCGCTACCTGCTCGGTTAAGAGGTGACACCCAATGACTGACATCATCGATAAGGCGGCGATGGCGCTGAGCGCGGGACTGATGCTGCTCGGACTCGTCGGCATGGGGATCGTCGAGATCCTCGCCGGCGCGCCCTACAGCCCCGTCCCGATCACTAACGAGGCGGGCGAGGTCGTGGCGACGCCGCTGATCTCGCCGCAGATTCGGACGGGCGTCGTGCTGGCCGGCATCGCGGTGCTCGGCCTCTACGCGGCGTACAAGATCGCGACGCCGCTCGCGGACGACGCGGAGGCCGGCCACGAGACCGTGGCCGACTGAGCCGTGAGCCGAGCGTCGCGGTAACCGGCGCGATTACTCTTCTGCGTTCGCGTTCAACGATCCGTCGACGAGCCCCGGCTCCCTCGCCTCGTCCGTCCCTCCGTCGGCGCTCACCGACTGGCCGGAATCGGTCATCCCGAAGTCGAAGTCGGTGTCGGCGTCGCGGTCGCTGTCGGCGTCGCGGTCGCTGTCGTCGAATACGCCGAGATCGGTCTTCCCGTCGCCGACGTCGCGCTCGCCGTCCACCTCGAACCCCTCGGTCATCCGGCGCAGGTCCCGGGCGCGCTCGGTGAGCGCGTGGGCCTGCTCGGAGACGTCGCCGAGCGTTGCGGCCTGCTCCTCGGCGGTCGACGCGACCGTGGTCGCCTCAGCGGTCGTCTGCTGGCTGACGCCGGCCAAGTCGTCGACGGCACCGGTGACCTCGTTGACCGACGACGCCTGCGCGTCCATCGCGCCGGAGATCTCCTGGACGCCGTCGTCGGCCTCGGCCACCCGCGTCGCGACCTCGCTCAGGGCGTCGTCCGCGGTCTCGACCGTGTCGACGCCGGCGTCGACCCCCTCGCGGATCCGCGACATCTCCGCGACGCTCTCGTCGGTGCGCTCGCGGAGCCCGTCGATCAGCGCCTCGACCTCGGCCGCGGACGACTGCGTCTCCTCCGCGAGCGCCTTCACCTCCTCGGCGACGACGGCGAAGCCGGAGCCCGCCTCGCCCGCCCGCGCCGCCTCGATCGACGCGTTCAGCGCCAGCAGGTTCGTCTGGTCGGCGATCTCCGAGATCGTCTCGACGATCGCGTCCACCTCCGCCATCTCCGCTTCGAGGCGCTCGATCGTCTCGGTCGCCGACTCCGAGCGCTCCTCGACGTCGTGCAGCTCCGCGACCGCCGCGGCCGTGGCCTCGCGGCCCTCCTCGGTGACCGCGTTCGCCTCTCTGGAGGTGGTCGCGACCTGATCGGCGGAGGCGGCGACCTCCTCGACCGTGGCGGACATGTCCTCCATCTCGCCGGCGACCTCCGAGAGCCGCCGACTCTGTCGCTCCGCGCCGGCCGAGATCTCGTCGACCGCGTCGCTCGTCTCCCGGCCCGCGGCGGCGACCTCGTCCGCGCCGTCGGTGACCGCCTCGCTCCGGGCCGCGACCTGCCCGGCGAAGGCGTCCACCTCCGCGATGGCCCCCTCCAGCTCGTCCATCGCGTCGTTGAACCCGTCGGCGATGTCGGCGAGCGCGTCCGGATCGTCGGGCTCGACGTCGAGTCGGGCGGTGAGGTCGCCGTCGGCGCACTCGTCCATCGTCGCGCCGAACGCCGCCGCGCGCGACTCCAGCCGCTCCGCGAACGCCTCGCTCTCGGCCTTGGCGTCCTCGGCCCGCCGCTTCTGCGTCTCGGCCGACTCGATCTGTTCGCCGAGCGAGTCGCGCATCGTCGAGAACGCGCCGTAGAGGTCGCCGAACTCGTCGCGGCGCTCGGTGTCGAATCCGACGTCGAGGTCGCCGCTCTCCAGCGCCCGCGCCTTCCGAGTGAGTCGGTTCAGCTCCGCGACGGTGCCGCGGCCGAGCGTCGCGCCCAACAGACCGAGCCCGACGACCGCGACGCCGACGATAAGCAGCAGGTTCCGGCCGATCATCCCGGAGAGCGCGTACGCCTCCGCGAGGGGGACGTGGACGGCGACGTACCAGTCCTCCGAGGGGACCGGTGCGTACGCGACGAAGTACTCGGCGTCGTCGGTGAACTCGAAGGTCGCCGACGACACGTGACCGACCGCGGAGCCGGAGATCATCGCGTCCCGCACCTCGTCGGCGTACGGTTCGGCCACGGTCCCCTCGCGGTCGCTGGCCCCGATCACGCCGTCGGACTGGACGATAGTGGTGAACGAGCCGTCGGTCGGCTGCCGGAGGTCTCCGACGATCGACGCGAGCGACACCTCCATGACGAAGTAGTTGCGCCGCGGCGTGTACGCGACGTACGAGACGTGCCGCTCGTCGTCCACCTCGTACGTCGGCGACGTGTAGGTGTCCTCGCCGATCAGGAGACCGTCGCTGAGCCAGTTCGTCTCGGTGATCGCGGTGCCGCGCTCGTGGTCGGTCGAGGCGATCAGCGTGCCTTCCTGCCGGTTGACGTAGTGGAAGGCGACGATCTCGTCGGGCTGCCACGAGAGCTGCGAGGTGAGATAGCTCTCCACCTCTTCGGGCTCTCTCGTGAACCCGAAGGCGTCGCTGTCGGCCGTCTCTCTGGCGATCGAGCGGTGATCGCTGGTCCACACGTCGATCTCCGTGGCGCTCAACTCAGCGACCGCGGTGTAGTCCTGTTGGGCGTTGGCCTCCAGGCGGTCCGTCGTCTCCGCGTAGGTGACCGCGCCGACGGCGCCGATGGCCAGGACGACGAGGATCACGACGACCGCGAACTTGGCGAGGTAGCTCCGAGTGATCGCGCCTGGACTCAGGCGCCGGAGGAGGCGATCGAGGCGAGTCGAACTCATTGACTCGACGGCCGCGGCACCGATGCTTTAAACCTCTCCCCGCGGTATCCGTCGTGATAATTAGGGGCGAGGTCCCGTGACCACGGCGTAGCAGTTCCCGCTGGAGACGGTCGATTCGACGACTGAGAGCCGGCTGTTATCGATATCGGCGTCGAACTCGTCGGGCGCGTAGACGTGATAATACCGCGGGACCGTCTCGCCGCCGGGGAGCGTCCAGTCGACGGTCGTGTCGAACCCCTCCGTCCGGTCGAAGCGGTCGTGGGCGGTGCTCCACGCGCTCACGAGCGCGACCCCGCCCGGCGCGAGGACCCGCGCGAGTTCGTCGAGGCTTCGAACGCGGGCGGCGCGGGGCGAGAGGTGGTGGAGCGTGGCGACGTACGTGGCGAGCCCGACCGCGTCGTCGGCGATCGGGAGGGCGGCGGCGTCGCCGTGAACGAGGTCCAGCGCGTCGGCGAAGTCGCGCTCGCGGGCCCGCGTCGCCGCCTCGCGCAGGAGCGCTCGGCTCAGGTCGATACCGACGACCGACTCCGCGCGGGCGGCGAGCAGCTCCGCGTGGCGGCCGTTGCCGCAGCCGACGTCGAGCGCGCGCGTCGCCGACCGACCCTCCAGGAACGACTCGACCTCCGGCCACGCGTACTCGCGGGTCTTCGCGAAGTGCGCGGCGATGCGGTCGTACGTCGACTGCGGGTCCGTTTCCATGCCGGTCGGTCGGCGCCGAGCGACATAGCTCCGGTGACTGGCGGTCCGGCGAGAGAGGGCGGTCCGGCGGGGAGACGACCCGGCGAGAGAGGGCTGCCCGACGCGCGTCCCGTCACACCATGCCGATGACGGCGAAGGTGAGGAGCGTCAGCGCGAGGAGGACGACCACGTGTTTCACCCCGTCCCTGACCGAGCCCTCGCCGAGCTGGCCGGCGACGATCCCGGAGCAGACGGCCTGCACGGCCGCGGCGTGGAAGAACAGCTGCTCGTAGGCGAACGCGTCGATGTCGCCGAGACCGTCGGTGATCCCGGTCGGGCCGCTCGGCGCGCCGGGAACGGTGCCCGCCCCGCCGCCGCTCGGGATCGCGGCCTCCTCGATGGCCGGGATGAAGGAGACGGACAGCGCGGTGATGATCCCGAGGAAGACGAGGAAGGAGATGTAGATCACGATGAGGTACGTGAGCATGACCTGCCGGCGCTCCCGCCGGAGTGACCACGTCGCTCGCGACTCGTCGGCCGCGATCCGGAGCACGGGCCCGATGTCGCCGCTCGCGTGCATCGCGTTCGTCACCAGCGCCACGGCCCGGGAGGTCATCGGCGATCGGACCCGGCGCTCCAACCGGCGGAGCGCGGTGCTCACGTCGGCGCCCCAGTCGATGTCGCGGCGGGTGCGCTTCAGGTCGGCCGTCAGCTCCTCCAGGTTCGAGTCGGCGACGCGCCGGACGCTCCCGACGACCGAGGTGCCGGCCTCGTTGACGCTCGCGAGGCGGTCGAGGAAGTCGGGCACCGACGACTCGATCCGGCGGACGCGCCGCTTCCGGACCTCGTAGACGACCGCGTACACCGCGAGGGCCAACGCCGTCGCGACGACGATCGGCGTCTCGATCTGCGCGACCATCTCGGTCGGCGACCCGAGCGTGACCGGGAAGGCGAAGGCGAGCAGCCCGAGGACCGCGAGCGGCACGGTCAGGAGGAACGACGTCCACGGGGCCTCGACCGCGTTCTCGACTGGCGACGCGGCCCACCGTCGCAGTCGCCGGACTCGGTCGTACGCCCGGAGCCGCTCCCGGCTGACGGCCCAGCGGTCGGCCTCGCCCGCGACCCCGCCGGCGCCGCCCGGGTCGCTCTCGGTCCCCTCGGCGACGCCGCCGTCGGATCGGGCTTCGGCCGTCGCCGCGCTTCCCGCGCCGTCGGTCCCCGTGAGTCGGCCGTCGCTCTGACCGCCGGGAGCGGTTTCGCCGCCCCCGATGTCGCCGGTCACGCCGGTCGCGCTGTCGTCGGCCGGCTCCGAGAGGTCGACGCTCTCCGTTCCGCCTACCCCCTGCGTCACGCTGTCGACGTAGACGACGAACCCGAACGTCGCCAGCGGGACGCCGAGGTAGACGACGACGCGGAGCAGCGGGAGCGTGTCCTCCAGCACGAGGCCGATGACGACGAGGATGGTGATGAAGAAGAGCGGCCCGGCGACGAGGGCCGTGACGTACGCCTCCGCGAACGTCGACAGCAGCTCAAGGTAGCGCTCCTGTTTCGACTCGGCCTCCGCCTGGTACAGCTCGTACTGGTCCGCGAGGAACGCCGAGATCGACTGTCCGGTGCCGAGGACCGAGGCGAGGTTCTCAGAGAAGTCGGCCAGGTCGTCGCTCGGCGTCCGGCGCGCGGTGCGCTGGAGCGCGGTCAGGGCGTCGGTACCGAACGCGTTCATGTCGCGGACGGCGACCGACAGCTCCGTGGCCGCCTCGCCGTACACCGCCTCGTTCTCCGCGAGCGTGTCCATCACACGCGGGAACGCCATCCCCGACCGCGAGAGCGCGTACATGAACGCGACCGTCCGCGGGAGAGTGGCGTCGATCTCGGCGGCTCGGGCGTGCGCCCGTTGGCTCAGCAGCTCCCACCGCCCGTAGTAGGTGCCGGCCGCGAGCGCGGAGCCGAGCGTCGCCGAGGCGAAGGTGAGCAAGAGGAACAGCCCCGGGAGATCGAGCGTCGCCAGCCCCGCGACGCCGGCGAGGAAGGAGAGCGACCCCGGCAGCGCCGCGCGGATCGCCTCCGCGCCGACGTCGAGCGCGGAGAGGAGCGCGGCGGCCGCGTACACCCCGAGCACGCTCCCCGCGACGCCGAGCGCGCCGGCGTACAGCAGCGTCCGAGAGGCGTACGCCCGGTGGGTCCCGGCGACGTGGGCGGCGTGCAACAGGTCGCGCTGGCGCCGTCGCCGGGGGCCGTCCTCCGCGACATAGTCGCCGAACAGCGACAGCGCGACCCGAGTGACCAACAGGTCGACGCGGCGGGAGACGACCGGTAACAGCAGCGCCAAACAAAGTCCGAGCGCGGCGAACAGCGGGAGCGAAGCGATCATCGCGGCGGGTCTCCGACTCCGGGCGACTCCGTCTCGTCCCCGGCCGGCCCACGCCCGTCGTCCGGCGTAGTCGTATCGGCCGGCCCCCGCCCGTCGTCCGGCGTAGTCGTATCGGCCGGCCCCCGCCCGTCGTCCGGCGCGGTCGCCTCGTCCGGCACGGCGGCGCCCTCGGCGTCCGCCGCCCGCTCCGTTAGCCGGTTCATCACGCGGTCGGGGTCGGCGTAGTACTCGTTGACGAGGGCCGTGAACGTCCGGTAGTCCGTGATGCCGAGCGCGCGGAGCAGCTCTAGGAAGCGCTCGCGGCGCCGGATCTCGCGGAGCAGCTCGGAGCGTGACCAGCCGCGCTCGTCGGCGATCTCGTCCATGAGCGACGAGTCGTTGCGGCGGAACTCGTCGGTCTCGGCGTCCCACTCGAACGCGGAGGAGTAGTCGAGCTCGCCGGTCCGCTGGTCGATGCCCCCGATCTCGCCGATCGTCTTCGCGCGGCGGACCCGCTGGTCGCCCGAGCGGGTCAGCGTCTGGATCGAGAGCATGTCGAGGGACTGCACCATCGCGCGCGGCACGTTGATCGGCTCGTTCTCCAGCCGGTTTATCACCGTCTCGATCGAGTCGGCGTGCATCGTCGAGAAGGTGGTGTGACCCGTGTTCATCGCCTGGAACAGCGTGATCGCCTCGTCGCCGCGCACCTCGCCGACGACGATGTACTCGGGGCGGTGGCGCAGCGCGGACCGGAGCAGGTCGTACATGTCGATGTCGGTCCCCTCGTAGCGGCGCTCGCGGGTGACCGAGGAGAGCCAGTTGTCGTGGTACAAGGAGAGCTCGCGGGTGTCCTCGATGGTGAGCACCTTCGCGCGCGGCGGGACGAACATCGACACCGCGTTCATCGAGGTTGTCTTCCCCGAGGCGGTGCCGCCGGCGAAGATGAGGCTCTTGTTGTGCTCGATACAGAGCCAGAAGTACGCCATCTGCTCGACCGAGAAGGTGCCGTACTCCACGAGGTCGATCGGCGTGAACGGGTCCTCGGCGTACTGGCGGATCGTGAACGCGGAGCCGCGGGGGGTCACCTCCTCGCCGAGCGCGAGCTCGGCGCGGGAGCCGTCCGGCAGCGTCGTCTCCACGATCGGGTCGCCGACGGAGACGTGGCGCCCGGACTGCTGGGCGAGCCGGATGACGTAGTTGTCGAGCTCGCCCTTCGCGAACGAGACGTTCGTCTCGATGTCGGTGTAGTCGTCGTGGTAGACGAAGATCGGGAGGTCGTACCCGTCACAGGAGACGTCCTCGATGTGGCGGTCGTTCAGCAGGGGGTCGACCTTCCCGTAGCCACGGAAGTCACGGTAGAGGTAGTACGCGAGCGCGTGGAACGTCGCCATGTCGGCCTCGACGCCGTACCCCTCCAACAACGCCTGCAGCTCCTTCCGAAGCGTCTCCTCGTCGGTCTTGCCGGTCCCCTCGCGGTACAGCAGTGGATCGCGGATGTCGTCGACGACGCGGTCGAGGAGGTCGCGCTCGAACTCGTCGAGGTCCGGCTCGACCGCGTAGTACCGGTGCTCGCTCTCGGCGTCGTCGTAGGTGATCACGACGTACGCGTACGGGGCGTTCACCCAGTAGCGGTCGACCTCGCGCTCGCCCTCCGGCACCGTGAAGTCGGCGAGCGGGCCGTCCTCGCCCGGGCGGAAGGAGCGGACATCGAGTTCCGACCCCCGCAGTATCTCCCACGTTCGAGAGAGCCGCCGCCGGAGGGCCTCGAAGCGGTCCCCGGCGTCGTCGCGAGCGTCACTCGCCATCTCGTTACGGTCCGTATGCGGCGTGGTGGTTTAAATTCCACCGAGCGATTATCAACCGCGAGGCCGGGGGCGAGAGCCCGGCGTCAGCCTCAGTCTCGGCCGTCCGCGCTGGAACCCGCCCGTTACGTTGATACGTACCGACCGCAAACAACAACATAGGCAATGCGGCGTGACTACTTCGAACTGACCGTCGAGGGCGTTGGCGACGGCGCCGACGAGCGGGCGACGCCCGTCGTCCGGATCGATTTCCACGGGCCGGAGGGACTCCTACGCGACCGGCTCTCTGACACGGAGGGCGACCTTCTCGCTGCCGCCGAGGTGGACGTGGCGTTCCGTCTCCGAGAACCGCTCTCCGACACTGCCGACCCCGAGGGCGTGGTCGGCGTGACGAACCGATACACCGGGGACTTCGTGCTGGAGCTCAACGAGACCGCGACGGACGTCCTCCCGTTCATCCACGCCGCGCGCGACTCGGCCGACGACGAGGACGCTCGCTACCGCGTCGTGATCGACGTCGAGGGCGAACGGCTCGTCTCCTACGACAAGGACACGTTCCTCGTCTACGACCACGAGGGGAACCTCCTCCGCAGCGAGAGCCTGATCCCCTCCGGCGTGGAGCTGTAGCGCCGGTCCCCGCCGCTCGTTTCTCCCGCGGCCGCCCAGATACTCACGTTGTCCCCCGCGACCGCTCAGATACTCACGTTGTCGCCGACGAGCCGAACCTCGTCGCCCGGCCGCAGCTCGAACGCCCCGTCGCCGCGGCCGTCGTTGACGTCGCACTCCACGTAGCCGTGGCTCCCGATCGTGACGAGTCGGTCGCCCGGATCGACCGCGCCGAACGTCTCCGCGACGGGCGTGAGCTCGCCGTTGACTCGGATCCAGTCGCTGCCGCGGACGAGCTCGCCCGGGACGTTCGTGACGACGTTACCGAACCGGTCGATGACGAGCACCTCGCCGTCGACGGCAACGGGGTCGCCGTCCTCGTCGCGCTCGACGGTCGGCTCGGGGAACGCGATGTCGACCGGGTCGCTCGCGGGCGAGAGGTCGGCCATCGAGTCGAGGGCGGCGGCGACTCCCTCCGGACCCGCGGCCGCGGACCCCTCGTCGAGCCGAGCGCGGACCCGCGCCGCGACCGGAGCGAACACGTCGCGGCCGTGGAACGTCTGGCTCGCGGGGTCGTCGACGTCGACGGCGAACGCCTCCACGTCGGGGGCGTCGCCTCCCGCTTCCGCGCCGGCGCTCTCCGCCGCCGACCGCTCGGCGAGCGCCCTCGCGGGCGGCATCGCGAGCCCGTTGTCGGGCGCCACGAGCACGTGGGCCCCGGCGCGGACGACGAGCGCGTCCCGGTCGGTGCCGACGCCGGGGTCGACGACGGCGCAGTGGACGGCCGGCGGGAACTCCGGGAGGACGAACCGGAGCCAGAACGCGGCCGCCCGCGGGTCGCCGCGCGGGAGGTCGTGGGCGACGTCGATCATCTCGGCGTCCGTGCGGCGTCGGATCACGCCCTTCATCGCGGCGGGGTACGGCGAGCCGAAGTCCGAGGCGAGCGTTATCATACGCGATCCGAACGCCGGCTGATTCCTAAAAGGCGGCGACTACGCGTCCATCGGCGACTACGCGTCCATCGGGGGCTCGCCGTTCGTGTCGGTCTCGGCGATCCGGCGGATGCGCTCGACGCCGTCGATCTCCTCGATCACGCGACTGACGGCCTCCGGGACCAGCGCCTCCCAGTCGGCGCCGTGTATCATCCGCTCGCGGAGCTCCGTCCCTTCCAACACGTCCCGGCGGAACATGGGCGAGCCGCGCACCTCGACGCCGGCCTCCTCGAACAGCCGGACGACGAGCGGGTTGTTCGAGTAGGCCACGTCGAACCGCGGGGTCATGCTCTGGACGTGGCTCACCCACACGGAGTTGCGGTCGAGGTCCTCGATGGGCACGACGTAGGTGGTGACGTCGAGGTGCTCGACGGCCTTCGTCACCATCATCACGCGCTCGCCGGCCGTGAACGGGTTCCGAGTGGTGTGGGAGTCGCCGGCGGAACCGATCCCCAACACGAGCTCGTCGACCTCGCCGGCGATCTCCTCGACCATGTGCCGGTGTCCGTCGTGAAACGGCTGATACCGCCCGATGTAGAACCCGCGCATGGATCCACGTTGGGCGGCCAGTATTTATAAACCCCGTGGGACGCCCCAAACGGAGATATCGGTGCCTATAGCCGCTCATGGACCGTTTTCTCTGTGTCTCAACGGATCGCCCGCGGGGAGAAAGTATATCAGTAGCCGACCCTTCGTTTTTCATAGCGATATCCGATTCTATGAGCAACGAAAAGGACGCGAACGACCCGCCGACCGAGGACCCCGAGAACCCGGACGAAACCGGGTCAGAGGCCTCGGATCCGGCGGGGAACGGCGAGGACGCCCCCGACGACGTCGCTCCCGACGACGGCGCTCGCGCGCCCGGCGAGGCCGACGAGGCCGAGGAGTCGGCGGACCGCGAGGAGCCGGACGAGGTCTGGGACGACGGGATCGTCGTCGACGACGACCCGCGCCCGGACGACGCCGAGCCGGGTCACGGGGACGAGACCGGCGTCACCCCCGAGGGTGTCACCGAACAGAGCGAGGACGGCGACATCGACGAGCTCGGGAGCTCAGTCGAGGTCGAGGGTGCCGAGATCGAAGAAGACCCGGACGAGGACGACCTCCTCGGGGGACTCAAGATCGACACCACCGCCGAACTCGAGATCCCCGACCGCCTCGTCGACCAGGTGATCGGGCAGGAGCACGCCCGCGACGTGATCATCAAGGCGGCCAAGCAGCGCCGGCACGTGATGATGATCGGCTCGCCCGGGACCGGGAAGTCGATGCTCGCGAAAGCGATGTCCGAGCTGCTCCCGAAAGAGGAGCTGCAGGACGTCCTCGTCTACCACAACCCGGACGACGGTAACAAGCCGAAGGTCCGGACCGTGCCGGCGGGGAAGGGCGACCAGATCGTCGACGCGCACCGCGAGGAGGCGCGCAAACGCAACCAGATGCGGTCGCTGCTGATGTGGATCATCATCGCCGTCGTGCTGGGCTACGCGCTCATCATCGTCGGCCAGATCCTCGTCGGCATCATCGCCGCCGGGGTCGTCTACCTCGTCTTCCGCTACCTCAACCGCGGCTCCGACGCGATGATCCCGAACCTGCTGGTGAACAACGGCGACACGAAGACGGCGCCGTTCCGCGACGCGACCGGCGCGCACGCCGGCGCGCTGCTCGGCGACGTCCGGCACGACCCGTTCCAGTCCGGCGGGATGGAGACGCCCAGTCACGACCGCGTCGAGGCCGGGGCCATCCACAAGGCGAACAAGGGCGTGCTGTTCATCGACGAGATCAACACGCTCGACATCCGCAGCCAGCAGCACCTCATGACGGCGATCCAGGAGGGCGAGTTCTCGATCACGGGCCAGTCCGAGCGCTCCTCGGGCGCGATGGTCCAGACCGAGCCCGTCCCGACCGACTTCGTCATGATCGCGGCCGGGAACCTCGACGCGATGGAGAACATGCACCCGGCCCTCCGGAGCCGTATCAAGGGGTACGGCTACGAGGTGTACATGGAGGACACCATCGAGGACACCCCGGAGATGCGCCGGAAGTACGTCCGGTTCATCGCCCAGGAGGTCGCGAAGGACGGCCGCCTGCCGGAGTTCACGGCCGAGGCCGTCGAGGAGATCATCCTCGAAGCCAAGCGCCGGTCCGGCCGGAAGGGCCACCTCACGCTGAAGATGCGGAACCTCGGCGGGATGGTCCGCGTCGCCGGCGACATCGCCCGCGGCGAGGACGCCGAGATGACGTCCCGCGAGCACGTGCTGCAGGCGAAGGGGCGCTCGCGCTCCATCGAACAGCAGCTCGCGGACGACTTCATCGAGCGCCGGAAGGACTACGAGCTGCAGGTCTCCGACGGCTACGTCGTCGGCCGCGTCAACGGGCTCGCCGTGATGGGCGAGGACTCCGGGATCATGCTCCCGGTGATGGCCGAGGTCGCGCCCTCGCAGGGGCCCGGCGAGGTCATCGCCACGGGCCAGCTGAAGGAGATGGCCCAGGAGTCGGTGTCAAACGTCTCCGCGATCATCAAGAAGTTCTCCGACGAGAACATCTCGGAGATGGACATCCACATCCAGTTCGTGCAGGCGGGCCAGCAGGGCGTCGACGGCGACTCCGCGTCCATCACGGTCGCGACCGCCGTCATCTCCGCGTTAGAGAACGTCGGCGTCGACCAGAGCCTCGCGATGACCGGCTCGCTGTCGGTGCGCGGCGACGTGCTCCCCGTCGGCGGCGTGACCCACAAGATCGAGGCGGCCGCGAAGGCCGGCTGCACCCGGGTCATCATCCCGCAGGCGAACGAGCAGGACGTGATGATCGAAGACGAGTACAAGGAGATGGTCGAGATCATCCCGGTCTCGCACATCAGCGAGGTGCTCGACATCGCGCTGGAGGGCGAGGCCGAGAAGGACTCGCTGGTCTCCCGGCTCAAGTCGATCACCGGCTCGGCCCTGAAGGAGGGGAGCGTCTCCGGTCCCTCCAGCCCGAGCCCGCAGTAAGACCGCCTCGACACCGCACCAGATGCCGGACTGGGCGGCGTTCGCGCTCGCGGCCGCCGCCCTGACGCTGTCGCTTCTCTTTCTGACTCGTCGCTCGGAGCGACTGCTGGAGCGGGCCCGGATCGCCGACTCCCGGGACGAGGTCAGCGACGCTCCGAGCGACGTCGGTGACGCCGGTCGCGACCCCCGAGGGGAAGCCGACGGGAACGCCGCCGACACCGAGAGCGACCCCGACGCTCCCGGCGTCGAGGGAGCCGCCGACACCGGGGCCGTCCCCGCGATCCGCCGGCCAGACGACCGCCCGGTCCTCACGACGCGACTGCTGCTCCTCAACGCCGCCGCGTCGCAGGCGGGCGGACTCGTCGTCCTCGCCGCGGTCGCGTGGTGGGCCGCGGTGCCGGCGGCGGCGTTCGGCGTCGGCGGGACGCACCCGACGCTCGGCGTCGGGCCAGTCGCGTCGCTGGGGACCCCCGCGCTCGTCGCGGTCGGCGTCACCGCGGGAATCGCTCTCACCACCGGCAACGAGGCGGCCGCCCGACTGGGTTCGCGCGTCGGCCTCGCGCCGTCGGACCGGCTCCGCGCAGCGATGGCTCCCGGGACGGCCGGCGAGTGGGTCCTGCTGCTCATCGTCGCGCTCCCGGTCGTCGCGGTCTTCGAGGAGGCGCTGTTCCGCGGCGCGCTGGTCGGCGCGCTCGCGGCGGGCTTCGCGGTCGACCCGTGGCTCCTCGCGGTCGGCTCGTCAGTCGCCTTCGGCCTCGGCCACGGGGCGCAGGGGCGGTTGGGAATCGTCGTCGCGGGCGCGCTCGGGCTGGCGCTCGCGGGGCTGTTCGTCGCCACGGGGAGCCTGCTCGTCCCGGTCGTCGCCCACTACGTCGTCAACGCCGTCGAGTTCGCCGTTCACGAGCGGTCGTAGCGGGTCCCGCGGTGGGAAGCGCCCCGCCCCCTTTTTATTCCACCGGGACGAACGACGGACGATGAGCGGGAAACCGACCGTCGGCGAGTACATGACCCGCGACGTCGAGACCGTCAGCCCCGACGAGACGGTCGGCGAGGTCGCGCGGCGGATGGCCGAGAGCGACGGTCACAACGGGTTCCCCGTCACGCAGGGGCGGACCGTCGAGGGGTTCGTCTCGGCCGCCGACCTGCTGCTCGCCGACGACGAGGCCCCCGTCTTCACCGTGATGTCCGACGACCTCATCGTCGCGCACCCGGACATGAAGGTGACCGACGCCGCCCGGGTCATCCTCCGCTCCGGGATCCAGCGGCTCCCCGTCGTCGACGACGCCGACAACCTCGTTGGGATCATCTCGAACACGGACGTGGTCCGCTCGCAGATCGAGCGCGCCACGCCCAGCAAGGTCGGGAAGCTGATGCGGACCCTCGAACAGATCCACGGCGTCGCGCTCTCGGAGGAGCGCCGCGAGGTCCGGCTCACCGACCTCATCCCGACGCAGGCTCGGGTGTACGCCGACGAGCTGGAGGGGCGTCAGTACGAGCTGCAGCGCGGGCTCGCGGAGCCGCTGGTCGTCATCGACAACGGCGGCACGCTCCACCTCGCCGACGGCCACCACCGGGTGATGGCCGCCCACGAGGCGGGCATCGAGACGATGGACGCGTACGTGATCGTCCCCGAGCGCGCGGTCGACCTCGGGATGGCCAAGACCGCCGAGAAGGAGGGGTTAGACGACATCACCGACATCGAGATCGTCGACTACGCGCGACACCCCCTCGTGGAGACGACCAAGCGGCTGCAGTGACCGAGGAACGCGGACCGTCGGCGACCGGGGTCGACGACGGGTGGATTTATGTAATTAGACGGAAATGAATCGGCCATGGGATCTCGCATCCGACGCGCACTCTCCCGGGCAACGCTCGCCGCGGTCGGCGGGGCCGCCGGCGCCGCGGTCGGCGGACTGATCAGTCGACAGGCCGCGAGCAGCGGCGCCGCGCTCGGCGCGTTCGCCGGCGCGACCGTCGCCGATGTCCGGTCCGATCCGGGCGGCTTCCTCGCCGCACTGCGGTCGGACGACGAGGACGAAGCGCTCGACGAGGCCGACGACGCGGCGACCGCATAGCGAGGCGACGGGTCGGGCCGCCGAGCGCCCGTGGCCGTTCGGGAACGCCTATACGCCGGGGACGAGTAGCCGCCGGTAATGACCGACACCGACGCCGACGCGGGCTGGTTCGCGGGCCGCGCCGCGGACGAGGCGGCCGGGGGCGACGCGGCCGAGGCCGCCCGCGATCGGATCTCGGACGGCGAGGCAGAGGAGCCGCGCGACTGGCCGGCGCTCGCCGTCGGCTCCGGGTTCGCGGAGTCGACCGACGACTACTACGACCGGCTCCACGGGGCGACCGTGGCGGCGACCCGCGCGACCGTCCGCGAGCGCGAGCGCGCCGACGACCGGCAGCTGATCCACGCCGTGCGGGCGATGGACGACTGCGAGCGCACCGCCAACGAGCTGGCCGAGCGCGCCGCCGAGTGGGCGGGGAGCCTGTTTGACGACGCGGAGCCGGGTATCGAAGGCGCTCGGGCGGTGGCGGACCGCGAGCCCGAGAGCGAGCTGGAGCGCCGGGCCGTGTCGCTCGCGGAGCGCGTCGTCGGACTCGCCGACGAGCGCGACGCGCTCGCCGCGTCGATCGACCGGATCGCGCCCTCGGTCGCGCCGAACCTCGCCGAGATGGCCGGCCCGGAGCTCGCGGCGCGGCTGATCGCCCTCGCCGGCGGGCTGGAGTCGCTCGCGAAGAAGCCCTCCGGCACGGTGCAGGTGCTCGGCGCGGAGGACGCGCTGTTCGCGCACCTCTCCGGGCGCGCCCCATCCCCGAAACACGGGATCATCTACACGCACGACTACGTCCGCAACACCCGGCCCGAGGACCGCGGGTCGGCCGCGCGCGCGCTCGCCGGGAAGCTGACGCTCGCGGCCCGCGTCGACCACTACGCCGGGGAGCGCCGGGAGACGCTCCACGCGGAGCTCCGCGAGCGGATGGCGACGATACGGGCGCGGGCGGAGCCGGACGCGGCGGCGGATGACGCCGCCGACGCGGGGGGTGACCCGTGAGCGACCCCTCGCTCCCCGACGGCGTCGAACGCCGCGAGATCGCCGGCGAGACGCGGCTCGCGACGCGCGGCCCGCCCGTGTACGGCGAGCCGACCGCCGACGGCTGGCGGGCGTGGGACCCGGAGCGCTCGAAGCTCGGCGGGATGTTGGAGCTCGGATTCGACACCGGGCTGACCGGCGGGGAAACCGTCCTGTACCTCGGCGCCGCCAGCGGGACGACCGTCAGCCACGTCGCCGACTTCGCGGGGCCGACGTACGCGGTCGAGTTCGCCCCGCGCCCCGCCCGCGACCTCCTCGACGCCGCGGAGCCGCGCGACCGGCTGTTCCCGCTGTTGAAGGACGCCCGGAAGCCGGAGACGTACGCGCACGTCGTCGAGGCCGACGTCGACGCGATCGTCCAAGACGTGGCGACCCGCGGGCAAGCGGCCGTGGCGGCGCGGAACGCGCGGTTCCTCGCGGACGACGGTCGGCTCCTGCTCGCGGTGAAGGCGCGGAGCGAGGACGCCACCGCGGCGCCGACCGACGTGTTCGAGGCCGCGCTCGACGAACTCGGGGAGACCTACGAGATCCTGGAGACGCGGCAGCTCGACCGGTACCACGAGGACCACCTCGGCGTCGTGGCGACGCCGCGGTAACGGGCCGTGCCGACGCCGCAGTAACAGGACCGCGCCGACGCGGACGCGGCTACCAGGTCGGCGGCGAGAAGCCGGCGTCCTCTAGGATCGGCTTCCACCGCTTCTGCACGGAGAGCCGAGAGACGTCCATCGCGTCGGCGACGGCGGACTGCGACCGCTCCTGCCCGCGGATCAGCGCGGCGGCGTAGAGGCTGGCGGCGGCGGCGACGCGCTTCCCGCGGTCGTCGTCGGGCGCCCGCGATAAGAAGAGGTCCGTCGCCGTCGAGAGCGCCTCGTCGTCGAGGTCGAGCGTCGCGCACGCGTCGTCGATCCGGTCGATCCACGCCGCGTTGTCGACGCGATCGCTCGCTCGATACATATCCTTACGTTGGGGGGTGCGACATAAAAAGGCCGCGCGGGGAGAGGCCGGCTGACGGGGCGCTCGGGCGGCGTCGGTGGAGGCGTTCGTCGGTCCCCGTCCGTCGCCCTGAAGTCGACGCCGCCCGTACGTCTGGTATGTCCACGCAAGCGTGGGACGAGACGCGGGTGCGCGATCTGCACGACGACCTGGTGTCGCTGTACGAGCCGGTGGACAGGGTGGCCGAGCACGGCGCCGACCCGACCGCCGAGCCCGGCGAGGGCGTGCGCCAGCTGGTCACGACGATCCTCTCGCAGAACGTCGCCGACGCGAACACGAGCCGGGCGGCGGCGGCGCTGTTCGACCGCTACGACGACTTCGCGGCGATCGAGGCGGCCGCCCACGGCGAACTGGCCGAGACGATCCGCGTCGCGGGGCTCGCCGACCAGAAGGCCGCCCGGATACAGCGCGCGCTCGCCGCGGTCCGCGAGGAGACCGGCGGCGCCTACTCGCTGGCGTTCCTCGACGCGATGCCGACCGACGACGCGAAGGACTGGCTCACGGCGATCAAGGGGGTCGGTCCGAAGACCGCGAGCGTCGTCCTGAACTTCCACTTCGGCAAGCCGACGATGGCGGTCGACACACACGTCGAGCGCGTCTCGAAGCGCTTCGGGCTCGTCTCGGAGTCGGCCTCGAACCAGGCGGCCCACGACGCCCTCGACGAGCTCGTGCCCGACGAGCTGATCTACCCGCTCCACGTGCTGTTGATCCGCCACGGCCGGACCCACTGTTCGGCGCGCGGCGCCGACTGCGACAACCCCGTCTGCGCGGCCTACTGCGACTGCGAGTTCTGCGCGTGACTGCGAGCCCCCGCAGAAGGACGAGCGCCTATGGTCGTCCGGCCGATAGGGCCGGGCAAGCATGCACGCGCAGATCGGTGCGGTCCTGAGCGCGGTCCGGTGGGTCGACCGCCTCGCGGCCGAGTTCGTCGCCGCCGTCCGCACGCCGTTCCTGACCGAGATGATGACGTCGATGACCGGCCTCGGCTCCGTCACGGCCGGCGTCGTGATCGTCGGCCTGTTCTACCTCGCGGGCTGGCGCGAGGAGTTCGTTAAGAGCGTCGTCGCGCTCTCACTGCTCGGCGTCGTCGTCTGGGCGCTGATGTCGCTCGTCGAGCGCCCGTTCCCGCCGAATCCGGTCTGCGTGACCGAGGGCGGCGCCGGGACCACGAGCTCGTTCCCCTCCGGGCACTCCGCCGCCGTCACGGCGTACGCGGGGATCGCGTGGAACTCCGACGAGCTCCCGTTCGCGGCCACCGCGGGCTTCGCCGCCCTCATCTCGTTCTCGCGGATCTACCTCGGGACCCACTACCTCTCGGACACGCTCTTCGGGATCGGACTGGGGATCGCCGCGGTCCTGTTCGCGGAGTGGGTCCTCGACCGCGTCGGCGAGGAAGCGGTCCTCGACCGCCTGCCGTTCGAGGCCGACATCTGAGGGCGCCGGCGCGGTCGACGCCCCCGTAGCGACAACTATTTTTGACCGACTCGGGTACGGTAGTCCGCGCGCGGGTTGCCGAGCCAGGCCAAAGGCGTAGCGCTTAGGACGGCACAGCACCCCGCAACACCGTTCTTGCGCACCAAAATCGTTCGCTGTCTTGTGGTTTTGCTTGTGTAAGCACTATGACCGCAGATAATAGCGAAGTATCGTGGTCTCCGCCAACGATTGGTAAGTTCACTAGTCGGCGGGAACAGTATGAAGCGGTAGCGGAGGGGGCGGTACTAGGGTATCAACTACAAATCGTTGAACCTGAGCCCGCGTGAATTTCCAATACCGTTGGTTCGAGATGAGCAGATAACCGGTCACTCATCAGGCAGCGACATCAATTAGAATGACAGGGAATCTCGAATCGATGTGATGAGACCGCTTGAAGAGTCTGTATTCGTCTGTTCCTCTTCGACGAGACGTTCGATCTCGTCAAACAGCGTTTCTACTCTGGCTTCGATTTCATCTCGGACATCGCGGACAGTGTCCATGTCCTGTCCGTCGGGATTAACGAGATCCCACTCGTGGGACTCCACGCCGTACTGTGCAGGATCGAATTGCATGATAGAACACCCCATAGTAACCAGATAATCGCTGTTTTCGAGTTGTTCAAGTTCCGCGACCCACTTCGGGGTCCGACCAGCGATATCGATTCCCACCTCGGCCATCGCCTCAACGACCTCTTCGTGAACGGCGTCAGCGGGTTCTGTCCCGCCCGAATGTATCTCTACGAGTTCTTCTAACCCTCGTTTAGAGCGCTCACGCTCTGCGAAGGCGGCTGCCATCTGGCTTCGTCCCGCGTTGTGGACACAGACGAAGTCGAGCCGGATATTGTTATTTGCTATCATAGACCGATCTACTCTCGTACGGATAAGATAATTACTATGAGACACATATATTGATATATACTGCTCTGTTGAATCCGC